>JBBRXI010000296.1:0-3761 GCA_038248575.1 Burkholderiales bacterium
AATGCGCGAGAAAACGGCGTTGACGAGCAAGATCACCGAAAAGTGCACGAGAAAGACCGAATACGAAATCTTGCCGAGGTAGGCGAGAAGTGCGCTGCGCGGGAAGCTTTCGATGAGGTGCCAGCGCTGAGCGGCGCCGAGCGCCAGCGCGGTGAGCAGAGCGACGGCGATGCGCGAGCGAAAGTCAACGATTAGCGCAACACCGACAACGCTGGCCATGACCAGCAGCCAGTCGGTTTTTTCTTCGCTCCGCGTTGCCCAGTAAGCAAGCACGCCGAGCGCGTAGGCGGCAAAGAAATAGAGCGCCCAGTTGTCCCAGTCGGCGTCGCGGTTGAAGGCAAACAGCGAGGCTAAAGCCAGCGCCGTGACGAGCGCAACGGCGGCCGTGAGCGTGTAGATATTGCCTCGGCCGACGCCGCGCGCCAGCCACAGCATGAGAAGGAACAGACTAAAGAGCTGGAAATCAATGGCGATGTACCACACCCCGGCGGAAAGTGAGTCGAAGTTAAGGACGCCTTGGAGCAATGTGAGGTGAGCAAATAACTGCCAGCCCGTCGGCGGGTCGGGGATCGAGTCGTCGTCCATCAGGATGCGCGCGATCGCCGCGCAGAGGATGCTTAAGAGCACCGCTGCGGCGTAAGGCAGCACCAGCTTGAAATAACGTTTCCTGATCAGCGCCAGTGGCGAGCCTGCCGTCAGTTGGCCGGCCGGGGCCAGCGCCCTGGCGGCAAGAAAGCCGCCGATGACGAGGAAAACCTGCACGGCGACGTGGGCGTTATGGCTCATCCAGGAAAAAAATTCCGGGGCGAGATCGTTGGCGACAGTGGACATCGGGCCGTAAAAAGCCAGATGGTGCAAGACGATCAGTTGCGAAGCGATCGCCTTCAAGGCATCGACGAAGGCTAGTCGCTTGACCGTGGTCGGCATGACGTACCGGACTACCGCCTAAGGAGCGCGCTGGCTCAGGCAGGCGACATAAAGCATTGGCCATTGCTGCGCCCAGTTGGCAAGTGGCTCGCGGGTAAAGCCGCTTTTGGCGTATTGCTGCCAGCGCCCGATCACATAGCACAGGAGAACGTTGGCAAGTCCGGCAAAATCGGCGTCGGCGGCCAGTTGTTCCTGCGTCGCGGCGACGCGCAACGCTTGCTTGAGTGCCGCTTCGATCTTGTCGTGCAGCTGGTTGATACGCAGCTGCAGGCGTTCGTTTTCGTTGACCAGCGCGTCGCCGTTCAGGACCTTGGTCATGCCGCGATTACGCTGGGCGAAACTGAGGAGCAGCGAGAGGATGTGTTCGACCTGCTGCAGGCCCTGCGTTTCCTCGGCCGATATCTGGTTGATGACACCAAACAGACTCGTTTCGATGAATTCAATCAAACCTTCGAACATTTGCGCCTTGCTGGCAAAGTGACGATAGAGCGCCGCCTCGGAGCAATCGAGCTTGCCGGCGAGCGCCGCCGTGGTGATCTTTTCCCCTTTCGGGTCCTCGAGCATCGCGGCCAGCGTTTGCAGGATCTGCAGTCGTCTTTCGCCCGGCTTTGCCATTGCGTTGTCCCCCAGTGTGGTTATTATTCAGCGCGGATTATAGCCGCCCGAGGCGGCTCGGCAAATCGAGAACGGAAGCGAGCCGCACGTCAGCATAAGGCGGCCGGCGTGTGCTGGTACTCACCCACACGGTCTTCATACCGAGGCGTTTGGCGGACTTGAGGTTGCACAGCGTGTCCTCGACCATGATGCATGAACGCGCGGCGAGCCCTTCGGCACGCAACAGGCGCCGGAATGCCGCAAGCGCAGGTTTGGGCTGGTAGCGCAGTTGCTCGATCGAGTAGACGGCGTCAAAGCAGCGACGGATGCCGATGATTGCGAGCACCGCCTGGGCGTATTCGAGCGGCGCATTGGAGAAAACGATCTTGCGTCCGGGCAGGCGGGCGAGCACGGCTTTGAGGCCGCGCTCGGCGCTGACGATCCGCTGCAACCCCGGAATCTGGTGCGTATGGTGCAGAAAGTGCGCCGGGTCGGTACCGTGGTGGCGGATCAGGCCGAGCAGCGTCGCCCCGTAGCGCGCCCAGTAGGTCTGCCGCAGGCGCGTCGCTTCGCCTTCGTCGACGCAGAGATGCTGGCAGATATAGGTCGTCATCGAACGGCTGATGTGCGGGAAAATGTGCGCGCTGGCGTCGTGCAGCGTGTCGTCGAGATCGAAAAGCCAAGTCTTCGCATTGCTCCGCGAAGACGGCAAAGTGCGGCCGGATGACTCTTTGCTCGCGGCGCTGCCAGCCATCACGCCGTACTGCAGGCGCCTCACGACTCGTTGGCTTTGATCATCGTTCCGAAGCCGTGGCTGGTCAGGATTTCGAGGAGCAGCGCGTGCTCGACGCGGCCGTCGATGATGTGCACGCTTTTCACGCCGTTGCGCGCAGCGTCGAGCGCCGAGCTGATCTTCGGTAGCATGCCGCCGTACAGCGTGCCGTCGTCGACCATTTCGTCAATGCGCCGCGGCGTGACGTTGGTCACCAGCTTGCCTTCCTTGTCAAGAACGCCCGGCGTGTTGGTCAGCAGAACAAGCTTTTCGGCGTGCAGAATTTCGGCGATCTTGCCAGCGACAACGTCGGCGTTGATGTTGTAGCTCTCGCCGTTCTCGCCGACGCCGATCGGCGCAATGACCGGAATGAAGGCGCCGGCCTCGAGGTGGCTGATCAGCGCCGGGTCGACGTGCGTGATATCGCCGACCATGCCGATGTCAATGAGGTCAGCGTAATTATCGCGGTCGTGCAGCAGCAATTTTTTCGCGCGGATCAGGTTGCCGTCCTTGCCGGTCAGGCCGACAGCCTTGCCGCCGGCCTGATTGATGAGGTTGACAACGTCCTTATTGACTTGCCCGCCGAGAACCATTTCGACGATTTCCATCGTCTCGGCGTCGGTGACGCGCATGCCCTGGATGAACTCGCCCTTCTTGCCGACGCGGGTCAGCAGATTTTCGATCTGCGGCCCGCCGCCATGAACGACGACGACGTTCATGCCGACGAGCTTCAAAAGCACGACGTCGCGCGCGAAGCACTGCTTGAGATTCTCGTCGACCATGGCGTTGCCGCCGAACTTGACGACGATCGTCTTGCCGTGAAAGCGTTTGATGTACGGCAGCGCTTCGGCGAGAATGGCCGCTTCCTGGGCCGGAGAGAAGTTCGGGAAGGTCATGGTCGGATTCCGTGAGAAGACCCGCGGGATTTTACTCGGCGTCGCGGCAATTACAAAGAGAGCCGTCAGCGCCAGAATGCCGACGGCGGCACTGTTCAAAGGAAAAGTCATGAGTTCTAAAGATGGTGTCGCGACGAGCGTCTGCACCGGCTGCGGCGAACTCTTCGTGTGCGGCGCGAGTGCCGGCCTGGCGCGTTGCTGGTGCATGGACAGACCGGTCGTCGCGCTTGAGCCGGGCGCCGACGCGCGTTGTTACTGCGCGCACTGCCTGGATCAGCGAATCAGCGCGCAGTCTTCTCCGCCAACATGAGAATCGCGTCACGGTTGCTCGACGAGAAGCATTTTGCGGCGGCTTCGCGAAACGGCAGCCAGAGGTAGGCGAGGTGCTCGTCGGGAGCGAGAACGATCGGCAAGGCCTGCGCTACTTCGAGCGAAAAGACGTGTTCGCGATTGTCGCGTACGCCGGGCGCGTAACGATGACGCCATTCGACGAAAATCTCGAAGGTGTTGGTCAGTTGCCAGTCGCGAAAAGCGCTCGGGCCGGCGACGATCCCAGTTTCCTCGGCGACTTC
>JBBRXI010000297.1:0-3746 GCA_038248575.1 Burkholderiales bacterium
CGGCGTTGCCGACCTCAAGCAGAAAACGCTGCGCATGATCGGCGACCCGAATACGCGCTACCGCGAAGACCCGGTGCGCATGCTGCGCGCCGTTCGCCTGGCAGCCAAGCTCGGGCTGACCATAGACCCGGAAACGCGGCGACCGATCCACGAACTCGCGAGTCTCGTCGAGAACATCCCGCCGTCGCGCCTGTTCGATGAAATGCTCAAACTGCTGACCTCGGGCTTTGCCGCTACTTGCGTCAACCAGTTGCGCGCCGAAGGCCTGCACCATGGCCTCTTGCCGCTGCTCGACGTCATTCTCGAGCAGCCGCTCGGCGAGCGCTTCGTTATGCTGGCGCTCGAGAAGACCGACCAGCGCGTACGCGAAGGCAAGCCGATCTCGCCCGGCTTTCTCTTCGCCACCTTGCTCTGGCATCACGTGCTGACCCAGTGGCAGGCGATCATCGACGGCGGCGAGCGCTCGCTGCCGGCCCTCTTCCTGGCGATGGACGAAGTGCTCGAGGTGCAGGCAGGCAAGCTCGCCATCACGCGCCGCGTCGCGGGCGACATCAAGGACATCTGGGCGCTGCAACCGCGCTTTGACCAGCGCTCGGGCAAGCGCCCCTACGGCGTGCTCGAGCAGCCGCGTTTCAAGGCGGCGTACGACTTTCTGCTGCTGCGCGCCGAATCGGGCGAAGTCGAGCCGGAGCTCGCCCAGTGGTGGACCGATTTCATGAACCGCGACGGCGACACGCGCGCCGCGATGCTGCTCCCGGCCAAGGCCGACGAAGCGAAAAAGAGGCGCCGGCGCCGGCGCAAACCAGCCGGCGAAAAAAACGAACCCGCGTGAACGCCCGATGCCGCCTGTTTCTCCTTCTGCCGCGCAACTTGTATCGGTTCGACCCTCGCATCCGGCTGCGCATCGGGTATCACATTTGGCCTCGCATTTGAGTTATATCGCTCTCGGCGCCAACCTCGCCGACCCCGGCGCTCAGGTACGCGCCGCGCTCGCAGCGCTTGCCAACCTGCCCGAGTCGCGGCTCATCCGCGCCTCGTCGCTCTATCGCACGGTGCCGGTCGGCATCGGCGACCAGCCTGACTTCATTAACGCCGTCGTCGCGCTGACCACGACGCTCGACCCGCACGCGCTGCTCGCCGCACTCTTCGCGCTCGAAGCGCAATTTGGCCGCCGTCGCGATTACCATCACGCGCCGCGCACGCTCGATCTCGATCTTCTGCTCTACGACGATGAGCAGATCGATACCCCTGAACTGACCTTGCCGCATCCACGCATGCACCTGCGCGCCTTTGTACTCGCGCCGCTGCTCGAAATCGCGCCGGACTGTTGCATCCCGGGGCTTGGTCCGGCCAGCGCCTGGCTGCCGGCGGTCAGCACGCAGCGCATCGAGCGGCTCGCGCCGTGAGAATTCCGGCCCCTCTGATTTCCCCGGAAGCGCTCAAACTTGACACGCTGTCGGCCGCCCTGTGTATCCTAGGCGCCGTCTATTTCGTTTTCCACACATGAAGAAAAACCTGCTCGAAACTGCGCGTCATATCGTCATCGAGGGACCGATCGGCGTCGGCAAGACCAGTCTTGCCCGTCGCCTCGGCGAACACTTAGGCGCCGAGCTGCTGCTCGAACAGCCCGAGGTCAATCCTTTTCTCGGCCTGTTCTACCAGAATCAGGAACGCTACGCGCTGCAGACGCAGCTCTTCTTCCTCTTTCATCGCCTCGACCAGTTGCGCGAGCTGGCGGAGCCCGAGCTCTTTCCGCGCTCGCCGACCAGCGTCGTGGTCAGCGACTACCTGCTCGAAAAAGATCCCCTGTTCGCCAGCCTGACACTCGGCGAAGACGAGTACCAGCTCTACCGGCAGATTTACGATCGCCTCGCGTTGCACAACCCGGTGACCCCCGATCTCGTGATTTACCTGCAAGCGACGCCCGAAATCCTCATTTCACGCGTGCGCAAACGCGGCGTCGAGATGGAGCGCAAAATCAGCGACGACTATCTGACACGGCTCGGCGAGAGCTATACGCGATTTTTCCACAACTACGTCGCCGCGCCGGTTCTCGTGGTGAACTCCGAACATCTCGATCTCGTCGATAATGCCGACGATTTTCACCTGCTTGTCCAGCGCATCGAGTCGATGCGCGGACCTCGCGAATACTTCAACCGAGGGGATTAACGCATGTCCGCACAGTCCGCCACCCGGCGCCTGACCCATATCGACCTCGCCAAGATGCGCGCGTCCGGCGAAAAAATCGCCACGCTGACCGCCTACGACGCGAGTTTTGCCCAGGTCTGCGAGAGCGCCGGCGTCGAGGCGTTGCTCGTCGGCGATTCGCTCGGCATGGTCGTGCAGGGCCATGACACGACGCTCGCCGTCAGCGTCGCCGACATCGCCTACCACACCGCCGCTGTTGCGCGCGGCTGCCAGCGCCCACTGCTGATCGCCGACCTGCCCTTCGGCAGCTATCAGGAAAGCCCGCAACGGGCGTATCGCAACGCCGTGCTGCTGATCGCCGCGGGCGCGCAGATGGTCAAGCTCGAGGGCGGCATCGAGATGGCCGAGGCGACCAGCTTTCTATCCGCGCGCGGCATTCCGGTCTGCGCCCACGTCGGCCTGACGCCGCAATCGGTGCACCAGCTCGGCGGTTTCCGCGTCCAGGGCAAGGACGAACCGGGCGCGGCGCGCGTCATCGGCGACGCGCTCGCCCAGCAGGGCGCCGGCGCGGCGCTGATCGTCCTCGAAGCGATTCCGGCAGCGCTCGCCGCCGAGGTGACGCGCCAGCTATCGATACCGACGATCGGCATCGGCGCCGGCGCCGAGTGCTCGGGGCAGATCCTCGTTCTGCACGACGTTCTCGACGTCAGCCCCGGCAAGAAGGCGCGCTTTGTGAAGAACTTCATGAGCGGCCAGAGCTCGATCGCCGCGGCGCTCGCCGCCTACGTCGCCGCCGTCAAGGACGGCTCGTTCCCCGGGCCTGAGCACTGTTACTAACCGCCTAACCGCACTCAACGCAGAGATCGCGGAGAAAGACAAATAGATTCTCTCTGCGTACTCTGCGCCTCTGCGTACTCTGCGTCGAAAGAGCTCTCAAAACCATGCAAATACATTCCTCAATTTCCGACCTGCGCGCCGCGCTCACGCACTGCGGCAAGATCGTTCTCGTGCCGACCATGGGCAATCTGCACGCCGGGCACATTGCGCTGATGCACGAGGCGCGCGAGCAGGGTGACACGGTGGTCGCGACGATCTTCGTCAATCGCCTGCAGTTCGGGCCGAACGAGGACTTCGACAAATACCCGCGCAGCTTCGCCGCCGATTGCGAGCAGCTCGCGGCGGCGGGCGTCGATGCGCTCTTTGCGCCGACCGAGGTCGACTTCTACCCTGAGCCGCAGCGCTATTACGTCGACCCGCCCGAGATCCAGAACCAGCTCGAAGGCGAGTTTCGCCCGGGCCACTTTCGCGGCGTCGCGACCGTCGTCCTGAAGCTTTTCAACATTGTGCAGCCACAGGTCGCCGTGTTCGGCAAGAAGGATTACCAGCAGCTGATGGTTCTGCGCAACATGACCCGCCAACTCGCCTTGCCGATCGACATCGTCGGCGGCGAAACGGTGCGCGCCGCCGATGGTCTGGCGCTCTCGTCGCGCAACGGCTACCTCACCTCGACCGAGCGTGCCGAAGCGCCGCGCCTTAACCGGGTGCTCGACGCGATCCGCGTCGCTGTGCAGGGCGGCGCCACCGATTTCGCGCAACAC
>JBBRXI010000298.1:0-3742 GCA_038248575.1 Burkholderiales bacterium
AATTCGGCGCCGTCTCGGTGGTCTCCGGCCATATCCGCGGCGAGACCAACACGCTACCGCTGCACGTCGAGATTCTCTACAACGAATACAACGCCATCGGCTCATTCGCCGCAGCGTCGGTGCTCGCGCTGCTCGCGCTGCTCACGCTGATCGCCAAGACCATCGTCCACTGGCGCATGCGCCAGGAAAGCGAAATGCTCGATAACGCACTCCCCGCGGAAAAGACGGAATAACAATGAGTATAGAAATCTGCGGCGTCGGCAAGCGCTTTGGAAATTTTGTCGCGCTCGACAACATCGACCTGCACATCCCGACCGGCGAACTCGTCGCCCTGCTCGGCCCGTCGGGATGCGGCAAGACGACCCTGCTGCGCATCATCGCCGGAATGGAAACGGCGGATTGCGGCCACGTCAAGTTCGCCGGCGAGGAAGCCACCCACCTGCACGCGCGCGAGCGCAAGGTCGGCTTCGTTTTCCAGCACTACGCGCTGTTTCGCCACATGTCGGTGTTCGAGAACGTCGCCTTCGGCCTGCGCGTCAAGCCGAAAGCGGAACGCCCGGTGGAAGCCGAAATCCGCCGCCGCGTCCAAGATCTTTTGCAGCTCGTCCAGCTCGACTGGCTCGCCGAGCGCTATCCGTCGCAGCTCTCGGGCGGCCAGCGCCAGCGCATCGCGCTGGCCCGCGCGCTCGCCGTCGAGCCTAAGGTGCTGCTGCTCGACGAGCCCTTCGGCGCGCTCGACACCAAGGTGCGCAAGGAACTGCGCCGCTGGCTGCGCCGCCTGCACGACGAAATGCACATTTCGAGCGTTTTCGTTACGCACGACCAGGAAGAAGCGCTCGAAGTCGCCGACCGTGTCGTCGTCATGAACCACGGCCGCATCGAGCAGACGGGAACGCCCGACGAGGTCTATTCGAACCCGGTCTCGCCCTTCGTCTATCAGTTCCTCGGCAACGTCAACGTCTTCCACAGCCGGATGCACGGCAGTTGGGCCGACGTCGGCAGCGACGAGACGCGCGCCAAACCGGCCGGCGACGCCCTGGCCTTCGTCCGCCCGCACGACATCGACATCGAACGCAGCCCGGTGCTCGGCGGGCTCGAAGCGACGGTGCAGGACGTACATGCGATCGGCCCGCTGGTGCGCGTCGAACTGGCGCACGCCTCGGAACTCATCGAAGTCGAACTGACGCGCGAGCGCGCCACCGTCCTGCAACTCGTCAAGGGCCAGATCGTCTGGCTCAAGCCACGCCAGGTCAAGGTCTTTGCACTACCCGAAACGGCGCTCGAAGACGGCGGTTCGGGAATTTGACAGCGCTCTGACGTCGCCCGGGCGTCAGTCCTCGACGAAAACTTCCTCGCGCTTCTTGCGCAGCGCCGGCAGCGTGACGATGACGATGACCACCGCGCAGACGCCGAGCAGCGCCGCGCTGATCGGCCGTTGGACGAAGACCATCGGGTCGCCGTCGGCCAGGAGCAGTGCGCGGCGCAGGAATTCCTCGATCATCGGTCCGAGAATGAAGCTCAACATCAAGGGCGCTGGCTCGCAATCGAGTTTGCGGAAGACGTAGCCGAGCAGGCCGAAGCCGGCCATCAGTAGCACGTCGAAGGTCGAGTTCGAGACGCTGAAAACGCCGATCCCGCAAAACACGACGATCGCCGGGAAGAGCAGACGGTAGGGCACTGAAACCATCTTCACCCAGACGCTGATCAGCGGCAGGTTGAGGACGACGAGGAAGAGGTTGCCGATCCACATCGAAACGACGAGGCCCCAGAACAGTGCCGGCTGATCGGTCATCACCTGTGGGCCGGGCTGGATGCCCTGGATCATCATCGCGCCGATCATCAGCGCCATCACCGCATTCGACGGAATGCCGAGCGTCAGCATCGGGATGAACGAGGCCTGCGCGCCGGCGTTGTTCGCCGCCTCAGGCGCCGCGACACCCTCGATCGCGCCGCGGCCGAAATTGGCGGCGTTCGGCGACACCTTTTTTTCCAGCGCGTAGGCTGAAAACGAGGACAGTGACGAACCGCCGCCAGGCAGGATGCCGAGTATCGAACCGAGCAGCGTGCCACGCACGACAGGCCAGGCGATCGCCTTGAACTCATCCTTGTTGAGCATCAGGCCGGTGACTTTCATCGCCAGCAGGCTGCGCTCGTCGGCGTCTTCAAGGTTGCAGATGACTTCGCCGAGGCCGAAGACGCCCATCGCAACGACGACGAAGCTGATGCCGTCGGCCAGTCCCGAAGCGTTGAAGGTAAACCGCGAGACGCCCGAGTTGACGTCGGTGCCGACGATACCGAGCAGCAGACCGAGAACGATCATGCCGAGCGCATTGGGCAGCGAGCCGCGCGCCAGCACGACCGAGGCGACGAGGCCGAGCATCATCAGCGAAAAATACTCGGCCGGACCGAACTTGAGCGCGATACCGGCGAGCGGCGGCGAGAACAGCGCAATGAGCAGCGTCACCACCGTGCCAGCGACGAAGGAGCTGATCGCCGCCGTCGCCAGCGCCTTGCCGGCCCGCCCCTGCTTGGCCATTTCATGGCCGTCGATGCAGGTCACCACCGACGAGGTCTCGCCGGGCAGGTTCACCAGGATCGCCGTCGTCGACCCGCCGTACTGCGCGCCGTAGAAGATCCCGGCGAGCATGATCAGCGCGGTGACCGGCTGCAGGCCGAAGGTGATCGGCAGCAGCATGGCGATCGTCGCCACCGGGCCGAGCCCGGGCAGCACGCCGATCGCCGTGCCGAGCACGACGCCGATGAAGCAATAGAAGAGATTGGTGAGGCTCGCGGCGGTCTGCAAGCCGAGCAGCAGATTGGCAAAAATGTCCATGGCGGCGGCGCCTAGCGGAACCAGGAACCGAAGAGCGGCATCGGCAAGCCCAAGCCCTTGCTGAAGACGAGCACGCAAAAGACGACGAGGCCGATCGCCAGGAGCGCCGCCCGCCATTCGAAACGAAAGCGCGGGCTCGCCGAGGCGCTGCCGAGAATCAGCACGACGAGCGAAATGACGAGGCCGGCGCGCTCAAGCAGCAGGGCGAAAGCGACCATCGAGAGCAGGACGATGGACGCCGCCTTCCAGGCAATCGGCCCGATCGGCGGCGCGCTGCAGCGCAGGCCGCGAATGAGCGCCAGCACGCCGAAGAAAATCAGCAGGCCGGCGAGCACGCGCGGAAAATAACCGGGTCCCATGCGGCTTGCCGAACCAAAGGCATAGCCGCGGCCGACCCACAGCGCGAGCGCGGCAAAGCCGATATAGAGCACTCCGGTCCAGAAATCCTTTTCGTTCTTTATCCGTGTTGACACGGCCTCTCCCTGAGTTACTGCGTCGATGTGCGCAGCGGGTGGTGCGCCTCGCATCGGCGCACGCGCTCGGCGAGCGATCGCCGAGCGCGACGACGCCTTACTCGTTCTTCAGTCCGATGGCCTGCACCGTCGCCCGGAACTTCTCGATTTCACTGCGCAAGAAGGCGTTGGCTTCGGCCGCCGTGTTGCTTTCGGCGGCGTCGGCGCCGAGCGTAAACAGCCGCGCCTTCATTTCCGTACTGGCCAGCGCCTTGTTCACTTCTTCGTTGAGCTTCTTGACGATCTCCGGCGGCGTCGCCGAGGGGACGACGAGCGCGTACCAGGTCGACATAGCATAATTGGGCAGGCCCGATTCGTGAACGGTCGGCAGGTCGGGGTTGGTCGGGCTGCGCTTTAACGTCGTCACGGCGAGGACCTTGACCTTGCCCTGCTTGGC
>JBBRXI010000299.1:0-3710 GCA_038248575.1 Burkholderiales bacterium
CCTTCGTGCGTCAGCGTCTCGATAATGACGTTGCGGTTGGGTTCGTCGTGCTGGACGCGAAAAATCTGGCTGCCGCCCATGCCATCAATCGGCTTGAGAATCGTATCGCGCGCGAAATCGATGAACTGCTGGATCAGCACCGGGTCACGGGCGACCAGCGTCGGGACGCAGAACTGGGGAAACTCGAGGATCGAGAGCTTTTCCGAGTGATCGCGCAAGGCCGCCGGGCGGTTGAAAACGCGCGCGCCCTCGGCGACGGCGCGTTCGAGCAACCAGGTGCTGGTCACATACTCGATGTCGAACGGGGGGTCCTTGCGCATCAGCACCGCGGCAAAATCGCGCAGTGGAACGCCGCGGCGGTCGATTTCAACGAACCAGTCGTCGTTATCTTCGAGCAATTCGATATGCACCGCCTTGGCACAGACGCCGTGCAAGGCCGTCCACAGCAGCGACGGCTGCTGGATTGCATACACCGAATGGCCGGCGGCCTGCGCCGCACGCATGATGGCTATGCTGGTGTCCTTATAGGCGTGCAGCGTATCGAGCGGATCGAGAATGAAAGCAAAGCGCATGCGACCGTCTCCTGACAATTCCAAGCAATCTACCGCAACGCCACTACCGGCACAACGCAAACATCGTTGCTGCGCTTTCGTCGTGACCGTCGCGATGGTGAATGTTCTACTCCTCGGCCGGTGCGGTGCGCTCGAGTTCGAGCGAGGCGGCCAGCTGCGCGAGGCGGGCGACGACGCCGTAAGCGTAGAAGCGATTGGGCGGCGCGTCCGGGGTCTGGCACTGGTCGGGCAGGCAACAACTCGTCTCGAAGGCGAGCGGTTCGAAGTGCATGCCGGGCGCATTGAGATTCTCGTCCTTGGCGCGCTCGTTGTGCACCCGGTAAAAGCCGCCGACAACGTAGCGGTCGATCATGTAGACGACCGGTTCGGCGACGCCGTCGGAAACACGTTCGTTGGTGTGCACCCCTTCCTGGATGATCACCTGCGTCACGTTCATGCCTTCTTTGATGACCGACATCTTGTTGCGCTGCTTGCGGTTCAGCCCGGTTACTTCGGAGGCGTCCTTGACCGTCATTACGCCCATGCCGTAAGTCCCGGCGTCAGCCTTGACAACAACGTAAGGCGTCTCCGCGATGCCGTAGAGCTTGTACTTCTCGCGGATCATGACGAGCACCGCATCGACGCTGGCCTCGAGGCACTCCTCGCCCAGGCGCTCGTGAAAGTTAACGCTGTTGCAGACCGAAAAATACGGGTTGATCTGCCAGGCGTCGATGCCGATGAGGCGGGCAAACTCGTCGGCGACTTCGTCGTAGGCAGCGAAGTGCTGGGACTTGCGGCGCACCGCCCAGCCGGCGTGCAGCGGCGGCAGAACGAATTGATCGTCGAGGTTGGTGAGGATGTCGGGGATGCCAGCCGTCAGATCGTTGTTGAGCAGCACCGCACACGGGTCGAAACCGTCGAGACCGACCCGGTTTTTGATTCTCACCAGCGGTTCGAGCAGCAGCGCCGTCCCGTTCGGTAACTGCACCGGCGTCGGCTTGTCGACCTCGGGCAGCAGTGAGCCTAAACGCACCTCGAGGCCGGTCAGACGCAGGATGGTCATCAATTGCGCGACGTTCTGCAGGTAGAACAGGTTGCGCGTGTGATTTTCGGGAATCAGCAGCAGGCGCCTGGCGTTCGGACAAATCTTGTCGATCGCCGTCATCGCCGCCTGGACGCAGAGCGGCATGAACGCCGGGTTGAGGTTGTTAAAGCCGCCCGGGAAGAGGTTCATATCGACCGGCGCGATCTTGAAACCCGAGTTGCGCAGGTCGACCGAACCGTAGAACGGCGGCGTGTGCTCCTGCCACTGGCCGCGCAACCAGCGTTCGATGTCCGGCGCGGCGTCGAGAAATTTCGCTTCAAGCGCGAGAAGGGGGCCGGTGAGGGCGGTCGTCAGATGAGGAACCATGGCTTGTCTCCAATCACGCCCGCGAGCACGATGTCAGTGTTCAGAATAACGTTTTGAGTTTATCCCACCATGTTACACCGGCCTTGGGCAGGAACGAATCGAAGGAGCGAGGCAGCGGGCTCTGCTCGAGACTGCGCTGGGAAAACAGAAAGCGACCATCGCAGACGAAACCGAGCTCATCCCAGTCCACGCCGTTGAGCGCTTCGGCGAGGACGCGCACGTCGACGCTCGGTTCGCGGGCAAAGATGGCCAGTACCGACCCGTCGTAATGCGGGCAGTCATGGACAAAAAAAGGTCGCGGCCGGCGCGTCTTGCCGTTCACGTAAATACGCGGCTGCTGCGACTGGAAATAACCGCGACCCCATCGCCACCAGTTGCTCTCGTCGAAGGAGCGGATGCGCCGGGCGATGAGGCGTTCCTTGTGCGCCAGCAGCGCTGCAGGCGCCGGCTGGCCGGCTTCGCACCAGATCATGCGTCGCGTGCGGCCGTCGGCGAGCGTCGACGAGCAGACAAAGTCGCGATCGCCGAATTCGTCGCTGGCGTAAAGATCGTCGGCCCCCGACACGGCGCCGACTTTGACAAAGGCGATATCCGAGAGCTTAAGCGGATAGGACTTGCGCGTAAACAGCAAATGGCCGCCAGCCTCGACCAGACGGCGCGTCGTCCACTGCAGGCGAGCCAGACCGGCGACGCCGTCGGCGAGGCCCAGCGTCGCGTAACGCGCCCGCCGTGCGTGCTTGCCAAGTTCAAAGCGCCAGATGGCGCAGTTGGGCGTCGCGCCGTCGAACAGTCGCAAATCGCCCAGGTCGATGAAGTCGGTGATCGTCCCGGCGGAAAAAAGGAGGCGGTTGATCGGCACCGCCGACGTCGCCTTGAGCAGGTCGCGCGGGGTGATGAAAATGAGCTCGCCGCCGGGCGCGAGGTGGCGCAGGCACTTCTCGATGAAGAAGAGATAAAGGTTGGCGCGTCTGTCGAGGATGCTGTCTTCGGTCAGGCGCCGCGTTTTTTCGCCGATATCCTGAAATCTGACGTAGGGCGGGTTGCCGATGATCGTCGCAAATTTTTCGCCGGCCGGCAGGGCAAAGAAATCCATGACGCGCGCCCCCGGCGGCGCCTGCGCGGCGTCGATCTCGATAGCGACGGCGCCCGGAAAATGGCGCAGGAAGGCGCCGTCTCCGCACGCCGGTTCGAGTACCCGGCCGGTGTTGCGCACCAGCGCATGCATGCAGTCCACGATCGCCGGTGGGGTGAAGAATTGACCGAGTCCGGCGGCAAGTCGGGCCGGGTCGGCGGGCGCAACAGCGGGTACGGAGAAGGCGACGGGGCACATTTTTGGCGAAGGGAATGGTGATACGAGGCGCTGAGTATACGGCAAGAGCGCCTTATTCGTTTCGCCGCCGCGGCGGGGCGCCGGGCGCGCGGTCTGAGCGCTGCGCCGGCGTGGCTGCCGCATAATGGCGTTTTCGTCCGCTTCAGTGAGGGACATAGTCATGGTCCATGAGCACCACCCCGGCGTCGAACGCGTCACGGTATGGCAGTGCATCGGCTGCGCCAAAATCGAAGCGCCGCGACCGTGCATCGGCGTCTGCGAGGATCACCGGATCGAGATGGTCTACGCGCTCGAGCACGACGCGGCGATGGCCGAGGCGAAGCGGGGCGGCCGGCAGGCCGACGCGCGCGAAGCCAATGTGCGCCCCCTCGCCAATACGCGGCCCCCCGCGGGACCAAGGGAAACCACGTACCCCGCG
>JBBRXI010000300.1:0-3703 GCA_038248575.1 Burkholderiales bacterium
AGCATGCGCTTTTCGTTGCGCACGATAATTTCCGGGGCCTTCAGTTCGAGCAGGCGCTTCAGGCGGTTGTTGCGGTTGATGACGCGGCGATAAAGATCGTTGAGATCCGAAGTCGCGAAGCGGCCTCCGTCGAGCGGGACCAGCGGGCGCAGGTCGGGCGGCAGTACCGGCAGCACTTCGAGGACCATCCACTCGGGCTTGATTCCCGACTTCTGGAAACCTTCGAGGATCTTCAGGCGCTTCGAAAACTTCTTGCTCTTCGTTTCGGAGGTCGTCGTCTCGAGCTCGCCGCGCAGGCGCTCGACTTCGCTGGTGAGGTCGATCGAGCGCAGCAGTTCGCGGATGCCCTCGGCGCCCATCGCCGCATAAAAATCATCGCCGTATTCTTCCGTCTTGGCGAGGCAGTCGTCTTCTGTCAGCAGTTGTCCGCGCGTCAGCGGCGTCATGCCCGGGTCGCAGACGACGAAGGCTTCGAAATAAAGGACGCGCTCGATGTCGCGCAGCGTCATGTCGAGCACCATGCCCAGACGGCTCGGCAGGCTCTTCAGGAACCAGATGTGGGCGACCGGTGAAGCGAGTTCGATGTGCGCCATGCGCTCGCGACGCACTTTTGACAAGGTAACTTCAACGCCGCACTTCTCACAGATCACACCGCGGTGCTTAAGACGCTTGTACTTGCCGCACAGGCACTCGTAGTCCTTTATCGGGCCAAAGATCTTGGCGCAGAACAGACCGTCGCGCTCGGGCTTGAACGTCCGGTAATTAATTGTTTCGGGTTTTTTGACTTCGCCGTAGGACCACGAGCGGATCTTGTCCGGCGAGGCAAGGCCAATGGTAATCGCATCAAACTGCTCTTCCTGCGTTACCTGTTTGAACAAATCGAGTAGTGCTTTCATCTTTCACTCCGTTCGGGGTGATAACCCAAATTCGGGAAGCTGCGGCTTGAGGCTTGAAGCCTGTTGGCCGCGGCTACTGTCTTACCATTGCGCCGCACTAATCAATAACGCTCAAGATCGATATCGATCGCCAGCGAGCGGATTTCCTTGACCAGCACGTTGAATGACTCCGGCATGCCGGCTTCGATTTTGTGGTCGCCCTTGACAATGCTTTCGTAGACCTTGGTCCGGCCGTTCACGTCGTCGGATTTCACCGTCAGCATTTCCTGCAGCACGTAGGCGGCGCCGTAGGCTTCGAGCGCCCACACTTCCATTTCGCCGAAGCGCTGGCCGCCGAACTGCGCCTTGCCGCCCAAAGGCTGCTGGGTGACGAGCGAGTACGGCCCCGTCGAACGCGCGTGCATCTTGTCGTCGACGAGGTGGTGCAGCTTCAAGACGTGCATATAGCCAACCGTCACCGGGCGCTCGAAGCGCTCGCCGGTGCGCCCGTCGAACAGCATCATCTGGCCCGATTCCGGCATCCCGGCAAGGCGCAGCATTTCCTTGATTTCCTCTTCCTTGGCGCCGTCGAAGACCGGCGTGGCAAACGGAACGCCGGCTTCAAGGTTGCCGGCCATTTCAAGAATCTCCTTGTCGTTGAGCTGATCCAAGTCTTCTGGTTTACCGTTGCTGTTGTAGACCTGCTCAAGGAAGCCGCGCACCTCTTTGGCGCTGGCCTGCCGACGCAGCATGTCGCCAATCTTGAAGCCAAGGCCCTTGGCGGCAAGACCCAGGTGGACTTCGAGCACCTGGCCGACGTTCATCCGCGACGGCACGCCGAGCGGGTTCAGCACGATATCGACCGGGCGGCCGTCGGCCATGTGCGGCATGTCCTCGACCGGAACGATGCGCGAAACGACGCCTTTGTTGCCGTGGCGGCCGGCCATCTTGTCGCCCGACTGCAGGCGGCGTTTGACGGCGACGTACACCTTGACCATTTTCTGCACGCCGGGCGGCAGTTCGTCGCCCTGCGTGAGCTTCTTGCGCTTCTCCTCGAAGGCGATGTCGAAGTCCTTGCGCGTCTGCTCAAGGCCTTCGCGCAACGATTCGAGCTGCTGCGCGACGTCGTCGTCGGCCATGCGGATGTCGAACCAGTTGTGCGGATCGATGCCCTCGAGGTAATCGTCGGTGATCGCCGTTCCCTTGGCGAGGCGCTTCGGACCACCGTTGGCGGGCTTGCCGACGATTAGGCGCTGAACGCGCGCGAAGGCGTCGCGTTCGACGATGCGCATCTGGTCGGCGAGGTCGAGCTTGTAGCCGCGCAGGTGGTCGTCGATGATCGATTGCGCACGCTTGTCGCGCTCGATGCCCTCGCGGGTGAACACCTGAACGTCGATGACCGTTCCGGCAATGCCGGACTGGACGCGCAGCGAGGTGTCCTTGACGTCCGAGGCCTTCTCGCCAAAGATCGCGCGCAGGAGTTTCTCTTCAGGCGTCAGCTGGGTTTCACCCTTCGGCGTGACCTTACCGACGAGGACGTCGCCGGCGGCCACTTCGGCGCCGATATAGACGATTCCCGATTCGTCCAGACGCGAGAGCTGCGATTCGCCGAGGGAGGCGATGTCGCGCGTTATTTCTTCCGGCCCAAGCTTGGTGTCGCGCGCGACGACGGTCAATTCCTCGATGTGGATCGACGTGAAGCGGTCTTCGGCGACGACGCGCTCGGAGATCAGGATCGAGTCCTCGAAGTTATAACCATTCCACGGCATGAACGCGATCAGCATGTTCTGACCGAGCGCCAGTTCGCCCTTGTCGGTCGACGCGCCGTCGGCGACGACGTCGCCTTGGGCGATGAGGTCACCGACGCGTACGAGCGGCCGCTGGTTGATATTGGTGTTCTGGTTCGAACGCGTGTATTTGACGAGGTTGTAGATGTCGACGCCGACTTCACCAGAAACGGTTTCGTCGTCATTGACACGCACGACGATACGCGAGGCATCGACGTAATCGACCTTGCCGCCGCGCAAAGCTTGGACCGCGGTGCCCGAGTCGACCGCCACCGTACGCTCGATACCGGTACCGACGACCGGTTTTTCCGGCCGCAGGAAGGGTACCGCCTGACGCTGCATGTTGGCGCCCATCAAGGCGCGGTTCGCGTCATCGTGCTCGAGGAAGGGGATCAGCGAAGCGGCGACCGAGACGATCTGCCCCGGCGCGACGTCCATGTAGTGCACGCGAGCCGGTTCGGCAAGGATCGTTTCACCTTTTTCGCGACAGGTGACGAGATCGTCGCTCAGGAGGTTATCCGCACCGAGCGCGGCGTTGGCCTGGGCGATGATGTAACCGCCCTCGACGATCGCCGACAGGTATTCGATCTGGTCGGTGACCTTGCTGTCGATCACTTTGCGATACGGCGTTTCGAGAAAGCCGTATTCGTTGGTGCGGGCAAACAGCGCCAGCGAGTTGATCAGGCCGATATTCGGGCCTTCCGGCGTTTCGATCGGGCAGACGCGACCGTAATGCGTCGGATGCACGTCGCGCACCTCGAAGCCGGCGCGTTCGCGCGTCAGCCCACCCGGTCCTAGCGCTGAAACGCGGCGTTTGTGGGTAATTTCCGAAAGCGGATTCGTTTGATCCATGAACTGCGAAAGCTGTGACGACCCGAAGAACTCACGGACGGCAGCTGTAACAGGCTTTGCATTCACAAGATCCCGCGGCATCGTAGTGAACATGTCCTGTTGAATGGACATCTTTTCCTTGATCGCACGTTCCATACGCTCAAGGCCGATGCGGAACTGATTTTCGAGCAACTCGCCTACCGCACGAAC
>JBBRXI010000301.1:0-3699 GCA_038248575.1 Burkholderiales bacterium
GGACCTTTTGGGGCGGTCAGTCCCGCGCCAGGTAGAGAATCGGCTGTCAGGGTTGGGGCGCGTTCGGCTTCGTCCGCAGGAGGGAGGCCAAGCTCGCGAAAGACCGCGGCCAGTCAGGCTGCAAGGACCGCCTGCGCGACTTCGTTCAGCGCTGCTGCGTGTGAGGCGACTTGCACGATGCCGACGACGTTCGCGGCGCCTTCAAGGCCGATGACTTTCTTCCCGAACTGGAGTCCGAGCGCGACCTCCGAGAGTGTCCCGTAGCTGTCGCCGATGACGACGAGGCAGAAGGAAGCGCGGGCGATCAGCGCGTTGCGCGCTTCGCCTATCCCGGTCGCGATGATGATACCGACGTGCGGGTTGGCAGACGCCGGATCGGCCTCCGGTAGCATGCCGATGGCGACGCCGCCCTCGCTGCTTACGCCGCGACAGACCGCTTCCATGACGCCCTGGCGGCCGCCGCAGATCACAGCCAGGCCCATGCGCGCGAGGCCGCGTCCGACCATTTCGGCGCAGTGCTGCTGCCGGCGCGACGCTTCGCGCGGGCCGATGACGCCAACCGGAACGCGCAACGGGGAGTCGCTTTCGCGCTGCAGCCAGGCGCTCGCAGCGAGCGCGTCAACCGCTTCGCCCGAACTGCGCGTGCGGCGTTTTGCCCAACTGCGCTGCCGTGCGTCGAAGCGGCGGCCTTGTGCGTCGAAAAGAAGGCCGCGCTCGCGGTCCAGACTATAAATGGCGTTCATGACGGCTCCCAAACCATTCTCCGGTGGCCATGATCGCCGCGCACGTCGCGGTGATCATCAAGGCCAGCGCGGCAGCGGCTGGGAAGTCGGTGCCGGTTTCGGAAATGAGGCTGTAAAGTTGCAGCGGCAGGATTTTCAGCTGCGTGCCGACGAGCGCGAGCGCCGTCCCGTAAGCCCCGAAAACGACCGCAGCGACGAGGCAGAACGATGCGCCCAGTGGCGCTGCGACCTGCGGCAGCAGTACTTGGCGCAGCGCCTGCCCAGGCGTCGCGCCAAGTGACTCGGCGACTTGCAGCTGCGCCCGGTCGAAGTTGACGAGGACCGATAGCATCCCCATGACAACGCGCGGAATCAGATAGTACGACGACGCGAAAGCGAGTCCTGTCGACGTGAACAAAGCCTTGCCGATGACGCTCGCGTCGAAGCCCGCGTAGGCCAGCAATTGCGTGAAGAAACCGGCGCGGCCGTAGCCGAGAATAAAGCCGTAGGCGACGATGAGGCCGGAGAAGGTCAGCGGCAACGCGATGATCAGCGAATTGAAGGTGCGTTGCCGTTCGGGCAGCCGCGAAAGGTGCAGCGCGACGGCAAAACCAACGAGGGTCGACAGGGTGGCAGCGACGAGGGTCAGCGACAAGCTGCCGGCGAGCGAAGGCCAGAAACCCGGCAGCGCGAGGACGCGAGCAAACGCCCGCGTTCCCTCGCGCAACGCATCGCGCGCGACGACCGCCGTCGGCAAGACGAAGAACATCGCCAGAAAAGCCGCTGCCGGTGTCGCCAGAAGCAGATGCGTGCGCAGTCGCATGATGAAGTGGGCTGTGGCCTACTTCATTTCTGTCGCGGTCGCCCAGCCCTTGTCGATCTCGGCTTTCTTCGCCGCCGCCGCGCGCACGTCGAGCGGACGCACCTGCGGTGAAGCCGGCAACTTGTTTGCTACCGAGTCGGGCAGCTTGATTCCGGGAACCGACGGACGCACGAATCCTTCGGCGAAAATGCCCTGGCCAAAATCGGTCATGATGAGGTTGAGCCAGAGCTTGCCGGCGTTCGGGTTCGGCCCCCTTTCGACGAGGCTGATACCGTAGGGCGCCGCGGTCGACGCCTCCTTCGGGATGACCACCGCGACTGCGTCGCCGAGACCGTCGACGTACTTCGCCTTGAGTCCGTCGTTCTCGTACGAAATCCAGATCGGAATCTCGCCCTTGAGGAACTGTGCGTAAGGTGTCGTTCCGAGGACGCGTAGCACGTTGCCCGATTTGTGCAGCTTTCCGAGGTAGTCGAGTCCGGGCTGGATGTTGTTCATGTCGCCGCCGGCGCCGAAGTTCGCGGCGAAGGTGAGTACCTGGCCCACGCCTGTCGAGCGCGGGTCAAGATACACGACCGAGTTTTTGTATTCGGGTTTGAGCAGGTCGGCCCACGACTGCGGAACGTTTTTCACGAGCTTGGTGTTGACAATGAAAGCGACGGTCAGCGAATGGACCGTAAACCAGCGCCCTTCCGGATCACGAAAAACCTCCGGCAGCTTGTCGAAATTGACGGGCTTGAACGGCGCAACGAGGCCCTTGCTCACGGCGTCGATCGCCGATGCGGCGAAGTAATAGGCGGTGTCGGCCTGCGGACGATTTCTCGACTTGTCGAGCGCAACGACCGTCGCCGCCGAGCCGAGATCGTTGTAGACGATTTCGACTCCCGGATAGCGCTTCTTGAAAGCGGCGAACTGAGCGGCCCAGTTGGCCCAAGTCGGGCCGGTGTCGAAGCTCACGACCATTCCCTCCTGCTTTGCTGCTTCGAAAAGCGCCTTTTCGCCGGGATAGAGTTCGGGCGAATCGAGTACCGTTTGCGCCGTCACGCCCGAGACGAACAGCGCAGTCAGTGCAGCGAGGAACCAGCGTTTGGTTTGCATTGCTTCTCCTTCACAACGTGGGTAGGAACTGTACCGCTTGGCGCGGCACGTGGACGTGCGCGAAGTCCTCGCGCGAGGGGGTATCGATCTTGAGCATGCCTTGCCCGACAGCAAGTTCGAGCTCCCGGCTGGCGCCGAAGAAGCGGTCGTGCACGATCGTCGCCGGGAAATTGTTTTCGCCGGCCAGGCTTGCCGCCGGTTCGATTTTTTCGGGGCGAACGAGAAGCTGGACAGACGTTCCGACCGGGTAAGCGTGCGGCGGCGTGACGAGCCGACCGATCGGCGTATCGACCGCGTCGCTGGCGACGACGGTGCTCGTGATCAGGTTGGCACGACCGATGAAACTGGCGACGAATGCGTCGGCTGGATAGTCATACAGCACGCGCGGCGCGGCGACCTGGATCAG
Organism: Burkholderiales bacterium; assembly: GCA_038248575.1. Taxonomy (GTDB): domain Bacteria; phylum Pseudomonadota; class Gammaproteobacteria; order Burkholderiales; family Rhodocyclaceae; genus Propionivibrio. Next base: position 3,047 of record JBBRXI010000301.1, read on the forward strand.
GCGCCCGTCGTGCAGCACGGCGATTCGGTCGGCGAGCGAGAGCGCTTCGTCCTGATCGTGCGTAATCAAAAGAGAGGCGATGTTCTGCTGCTTCTGGATGCGACGGATTTCATCGCGCATCGACACGCGAGTCGCCGCGTCGAGTGCCGAGAGGGGCTCGTCGAGGAGTAAGACGCGTGGCTTGAAAACGAGCGCACGCGCGAGCGCAACGCGCTGCTGCTGTCCGCCGGAGAGCGCTGCGGGCAGGCGCTCGCCGTAGCCTGAAAGCCCGACCATGTCGAGCATCGCTTCGGCTTGCCGCCTGCGATCGGCAAGTTCGATGCCGCGCACGCGCAGCGGATACGCGACGTTCTCCCAGACGCGCATGTGTGGAAAGAGTGCATACGACTGGAAGACGATGCCGCATTGCCGGTCGCGAACGCTCACCGCCGTCACGTCTTCGCCGGCCAGGAGGACGCGGCCCGTCGCGCAAGGCAGAAATCCTGCGATGAGTTTGAGCAGCGTCGTCTTGCCGCAGCCGCTCGGTCCTATACAAACGAGAAGTTCGCCCGGAGCGATTTCGAGGTCGATGTCGAAGACGCCGGCCTTTCCGCCAGGATAAGGGATTGTTAATAAATAACTTGATCAAACTATCGGAAGTGTCTATGCTCTAC
>JBBRXI010000302.1:0-3697 GCA_038248575.1 Burkholderiales bacterium
ATCAGGCGCTGGATTGCTTCACTCACCGGCATCACCTGATAGACGCCGACCCGTCCCTTATACCCGCTATTCTGGCAGCGCTCGCATTCGCCCGGACCGAAGAGCGTCCAGCCGCCGTCAAGGTCGGCTTCACGGAAACCGGCGTTGAGTAGCGCCTCGGTCGGCGCCTGCAGGGGCTTCTTGCAAGTACATAGGCGGCGCACCAGTCGCTGGGCGGTAATCAGCAGGACACTCGAGGCAATGTTGAACGTCGGCAGACCCATGTTCATCAGGCGGGTCAGCGTCGACGGGGCATCGTTGGTGTGTAGCGTTGACATCACCATGTGTCCGGTTTGCGCTGCCTTCACCGATATTTCGGCGGTCTCGAGGTCGCGGATCTCGCCGACCATGATGATGTCCGGATCCTGGCGCAGGAAGGCTTTGAGCGCGACCGGAAAAGTCATTCCCTGGCGGTCATCGATGCCGACCTGGTTAACTCCCGGCAAGGAGATTTCGACCGGATCTTCGGCGGTCGAGATGTTGATGCCCGGACGATTCAGCAGATTGAGGCACGTATAGAGTGACACCGTCTTCCCCGACCCGGTCGGCCCGGTCACCAGAACCATTCCGTACGGCCGATGTATGGCCTCGAGCAGCAGTACCTTTTGGTCGGCCTCGTAGCCCAGCGCGTCGATTCCAAGGGTGGCACTGTTCGGATCGAGGATGCGCAAAACGATCTTTTCACCAAACATCGTCGGCAACGTACTGACGCGAAAATCGATTGTCCGGCTCTTGGACAGCACGAGCCGCATGCGCCCATCCTGGGGTACGCGTTTTTCGGCGATGTTGAGGCGCGAAATGACCTTGATGCGCGAAGCGATTTTTTCCTTGATGGCTAGCGGCGGCGAGGCGATTTCGCGCAAAATGCCGTCGGTCCGGAAACGAATCCGGTAGCTTTTTTCGTAGGGCTCGAAGTGAATGTCCGACGCGCCGTCGTTGATTGCGTCGAGCATCATCTTCTGGATGAAACGGACGACCGGCGCGTCGTCGACTTCCAGCGACGAAGCTTCTTCGGGCTGCGCCGCGGTAAGCTCGTCGGTGAATTCAAGATTGATGTCTTCGCTGCCGAGATTCCGGAGCACATCCTCGGTCGATTCCGAAAGCTTGGCAACCAGCGGCGCAAGTTGGCTCTCCTCGACGATGACCGGGTCGAGGGCCATCCCGGTCTGAAAACGAATCTCATCGAGCGCTCGCAAATTGGTCGGGTCAGCAATGGCGATCGACAGGCGATTGCCGCGCTTGTGCAGCGGAACGACGCGATGCGAAGCGATCAGTTTGCGGTCGATTGCCGTTTTTTGGATATGGGCATCGGCAAATGAGTTAAGGTCGAGCAGCGGGTAACCGAAGGTGTCGGACGCAAAGCGCGCGATATCGCGCGAACTGGCCTTGCGCGCGGTGATCAGTTGTTCGATGAATGTCGTTTTGGTGACGGCCGCCTGCGCTAACAGGGCTTCGGCTTCGGCTTCCTTGATTCGCCCCGCTTGGACGAGCGCGCGGGCGAGGCCGCTGAGCGATGATTGTTGGGGATTGGCTGCCATAAAACCGCTAAAAGATCCTCGAGTAGGTCACGGAACGACCGCCGTGACGGTATGCCGATTTGATGATGCATTGAGTCGGCGCGTTTGTAAAGAAAGCGCTAGCCGACGTTCGCGGCGCCCGCGGAACACCGGTGTGCCGAGTCGGAGCCTAAATTCGACCAAGCACCACTTCGTAGACAAAACGACTGCCGACATAGGCCAGCAACAGCACAATAAAGCCAGCCAGCGTCCAGCGCAATGCGATGCGGCCGCGCCACCCATAAGCCACGCGACCGATCAACAATGCGCCGAAAATTCCCCACGCAACAAAGGCAAAAAAAGTTTTGTGATCGAATACCAGGGCTTTGCCGAATATCGCTTCGGAAAAAACGATGCCGCTACCGAGCGCCAGCGTCAATAGCGCAAAGGCGATGGTGATCATGCGAAAGAGCAAGACCTCCATTGTCAGAAGCGGAGGCAGGCTGGCAAGAGTTCTGCTCGACTCTTTGTGGTGGAGCTTTCGTTCGGCAAAGCCCATGAACAGCGCCTGCAACGCAGACAGCGTAAATAAGGCGTAGGCCAGCATGGCGGCCATGAAGTGCAGCTTGAAACCCCAGGCGTCGGCGTGCGCAATGACGCGCAACTGCGGAAAAACAACCGGCAGTGCGGCGCATAGGGCAGCGAGCGGCAAGACCAGGGGTTGCAGGCCGTCCATCGGCGAGCGAAAGCCTTCGAGCCAGTAGATCAGGACGGCCAGCCAGAGCATCAGCGAGAGCGCGAAACTGAACGAGAAACGCATGCCGCTGGCGCCGAATAGAGCGGAGTAGAGGCCGACGCCGTGCACCGCCAGGGCGAGAAATATGGCCGCACGCTCCCACGGCTGCGTGCGTAAGGAATAATCACCCGTCGCGCTTTCGCGCCAGCGCGTGCGCCAGAAGTGGAAAGCTAGCGCAGCATAGAGCAGGGACGAAACAACGGCGGGCACGAGCTGCAGTAGAATATCCGACATCTTTGAAGTTTAACCCAAGCCGGAAGCCAAATGCTCGACAACCTGACCCAGCGCCTCGCCCGCGTGATGAAAACGCTGCGCGGTGAAGCACGCTTGACCGAAGACAACATTGCCGACGCCCTGCGCGAGGTTCGCTTGGCGCTGCTCGAGGCAGACGTCGCGCTGCCCGCCGTCAAGGCGCTGATCGCGGCGGTCAAGGAAAAAGCCGTTGGCGAGGAAGTAATCGGTTCGTTGAGCCCAGGGCAGGCGCTGATCGGTGTTGTTCATCGCGAGCTGACGCGGTTGATGGGCGAGGCGCACAGCGGGCTTAACCTGGCCACCCAGCCGCCGGCCGTCATTCTCATGGCCGGGTTGCAGGGCGCCGGCAAGACGACGACGGTCGGCAAGCTCGGCAAAATGCTGCGCGAGACTCAGAAGAAGAAAGTCCTCGTCGTTTCGTGCGACGTCTATCGCCCGGCGGCCATAGCGCAGCTCAAGACCGTCGCGGAGCAAGCGGGGATCGATTTTTTCCCATCGGCGTCAAGCGAGAAGCCGGTGGATATCGCGCGCCAGGCGGTCGATTGGGCGAAAAGGCATTACCACGACGTGTTGCTTGTCGATACGGCCGGACGGCTCTCGATCGACGAAGCGATGATGAAGGAGATCGCCGAACTGCACGCGGCGCTCAAGCCGATCGAAACGCTGTTCGTCGTCGACGCCATGCTCGGTCAGGACGCGATCAATACCGCCAAGGCGTTTAGCGAAGCCCTGCCGCTCACCGGCGTGATCCTTACCAAGCTCGACGGCGACGCGCGCGGCGGTGCGGCACTCTCGGTTCGTCACGTCACCGGGCGGCCGATCAAATTCGCCGGCGTCGGCGAAAAGCTCAGTGGGCTGGAAGCTTTCCACCCGGAGCGCATGGCCTCGCGCATCCTCGGCATGGGTGACGTGCTATCCCTCATCGAGGACGCCAAGAAGGGCATCGACGAGCAGCAAGCGGTTGATCTGGCTAAGAAGCTCAAGTCAGGCAAGACCTTTGACCTGTCCGACTTCAGGGACCAGATGAGCCAGATGCGCAAGATGGGCGGCATCTCGTCGATGATCGACAAGCTGCCGGCGCAATTTGCCCAAGCGGCGAGCAAGATGCCGGTCG
>JBBRXI010000303.1:0-3650 GCA_038248575.1 Burkholderiales bacterium
CACCAGCGCATCGCCGGATGGCTGCAGCGCGAGGCACAGAGCAACGCTCCGCCGAGCGCTTAAGCGGCGTTGGTCCGCTTGCGGCTTGCTGGCTGGAACTCGAGGTAGCAGCCGCGGTCGTAACTGCGCTGCAGACCTGCCACAACGTCGATCAGCAGGCCTTTGCCATGCCAGGCGCAGGTCACCGGGATCGCTTTGCATGCGGTCGCTGCCTTACCATCGTCGCGTCGCCGCAGCGCGCCACCCAGGAGAAGCCATGGAAGACTCCACCGTCGTCAAATTGCTGGTCTGGATCAACTGGCTGGTGCTCCTGCTGCTGCTCGCGTCGGCCGGCTGGACGGCCTGGATCGTCGTGCAAAACTGGGGCGGGATCAGCGTATGAACAAGCGCCAGACCCGGCTTTTCGCGATCGGCTCGACGGCCATCGCCACCCTTGTCTTCATCGGCCTGACGATCGACAGCCACCGTCAGTTTCCGACGCTCACCCAGTCGCAGAACATCACCGTCGAGGTCACGCGCGGCAAGGACGTCTGGCACGCCAACAATTGCATCAACTGCCATACGCTGTTCGGCGAAGGCGCCTATTACGCGCCGGATCTGACCAAGATCACCCAACACCGTAGCGCGGCCTACCTGCAGGCCTACATGCGCGATCCGTCACAGTTCTACGACGAGAAGAAACATCGACGGCTGATGCCGCGCCAGAACCTCTCGGAAACCGACATCACCGACCTCATCGCCTTTCTCGACTGGGTGAGCAAGGTCGACAACGCCGGCTGGCCGCCGCGGCCGATTATCGTCAGCGGCGCGACGCTGCCCGGCAGCGACCGGCCGGCGCAGATCGCCGCCGGGGAGCCAGCGGTGGCTCCGGGCCTCGGCAGTGCGCCACTCGGCGCGCGCCCGGTCGAAGCCGGTAATAACCCGATCGCGCTCGGCGAAAACGTCTTCCGCAGCGCCCAGCCGGCGTGTTCGTCGTGCCATTCGATCGTCGCCGGCGTGGCCATGGTCGGTCCGTCGCTGGCCGGCTCGGCCGAGCGCGCCGCGGCGACGCTCAAGTCGCCCGACTACAAGGGCAAGGCCAAGGACGTCGCCGGCTACCTGCACGAAGCAGTGCTCGAGCCGAGCGCCCATATTGCGACGGGGGGGACCTACGGCGCCGGCGGCGTTTCATTCATGCCGGCGACCTATGCCCAGGGCCTGCAGCCAGAGCAGATCGATCAGCTCGTCGCCTACCTTATTACGCTGAAGTAGCCGCACCCTCGAAAAGGAAGCCGCCATGCGCTACAAGAGTCAATCGGTCGCCTACTGGTATTTTGCCGTCGCCATGCTGCTCTTCGGCCTGCAGGTCGTTTTTGGCCTGCTCTCGGCGGCCAAATACCTCGGCCCGGACCCGCTACTCTACATCCTGCCCTTCGACGTAACCAAGGTCATCCACACCAACCTGCTGATCGTCTGGGTGCTGACCGGTTTCATGGGTGCCACCTACTGGATGGTTCCCGAGGAGTCGCGCAGCGAGATCTACAGCACCAAGCTCGCCTACTGGCAGCTCGGCCTGTTCGTCGTCGCCGGCGTCACGGCGGTGATTGGCTACCTGTTCCGCTACGGCACCGGCAACAAACTGCTCGAGCAGCCGCTCTTTATCAAGCTGGCGATCGTCGTCGTCATGCTCATGTTCCTCTACAACGTCGGCATGACGATCTGGCGCGTCAAGCGCTACACCACGCCCGAAGCCGTGCTGCTGCTCGGCCTGGCGAGCGCCGCGCTGCTCTACCTGCCGGCGCTGCTGCCCTTCGACAATTACACGGTGTCGATCTTCTACCGCTGGTGGACGATCCACCTGTGGGTCGAAGGCGTCTGGGAAATGATCCAGGGCGGTTTCCTCGCCTACCTGCTGATCCGGCTCTCGGGCGCCGACCGCGAAGTCATGGAGAAATGGCTTTATGTCATCGTCGGGCTCGTCTTCATCGCTGGCATTCTCGGTACGGCACACCATTACTACTGGGTCGGCGTGCCGCGCTACTGGCTGCCGATCGGCGGCCTGTTCAGCGCGCTCGAACCGGTGGCGCTGGTCGGCATGGCGATCTACGCCTACAGCGCGATGCGCCGCTCGGGCATGCAGCATCCGAACACGCTGGCGCTGCACTGGACGCTGGGCTCGGCGATCTTCACGCTGTTCGGCGCCGGTCTGCTCGGCTTCGCGCACACCTTCCCGGCAGTCAACAAATGGACGCACGGCACGCTGATCACCGCCATGCACGGCCATGCCGCCTTCTACGGCGCTTACGCGATGATCGTCCTGGCGATGATCACCTATGCGCTGCCGGCGATGCAGCCGGGTCGTCCCGAGCGCGGCACGTCGCTCGGCTACTGGGCTTTCTGGACGCAGCTGACGGGCATGTTCGGAATGACGCTGTCCTTCGCCACGGCGGGCATCGGCCAGGTCTACCTCGAGCGCATCATGGGCTTAGGCTACCTCGACGCCCAGCTCAAGATCCAGGTGCACTTCCTGATGCTGGTAGCCACCGGCGGTTTGTTCGCACTCGGCGTCGCACTATTTGCGATCGACTTCTTCCGCTACGCGCCGCGCTTTTTGGTCGACGCCGCCGCTACCGACCGCGACCCGGGCGCGCTGAAGGCGCGCGGCGCCGCCGGCGCGGCGCATGCCTGAGCTTGGCGCGGCGCCGGCCGCGCGGTGCGAACCCTTCTATCTCGCCAAGGGCAAGGAGATCGAAGTTTTCGAACGCTGCCACGAGCGCGGACTGGCGGTGATGCTCAAGGGGCCGACCGGCGTCGGCAAGACGCGCTTCGTCGAACACATGGCGTGGCGGCTGGACCGGCCGCTGGTGACGATCTCCTGCCACGACGACCTCTCCGCCAGCGACCTCGTCGGCCGCTTCCTGATCCGTCACGACGCCACCGTCTGGCAGGACGGGCCGCTGACGCGCGCCGTACGCGACGGGGCACTGTGTTACCTCGACGAAGTCGTCGAGGCGCGCCAGGACACCGTCGTCGTCCTGCACTCGCTGAGCGACTACCGGCGCATGTTGCCGATCGACAAGACCGGAGAGCTGCTGCACGCGGCACCCGGCTTCCAGCTCGTGATTTCGTACAACCCCGGGTACCAGCGCATGCTCAAGGACTTGAAACCGAGCACGCGGCAACGCTTCGTCGCACTCGACTTCGACTTCCCTACGGCCGAACACGAGGCGCAGATCGTCGTGCACGAAAGCGGCGGCATCGACGCGCCGACGGCGCGCGCGCTCGTCGACCTCGGCCGGCGCTTGCGCGAATTGCACGACCGTGGCCTCGCCGAAGTGCCGGGCACCCGCCTGCTGATCTCGGCCGCGCAGCTGATCGTCAGCGGCGTCGGACTGCGCGAGGCCTGCTGCGCGGCGATCGTCGGCCCGCTGTCTGACGAGGCAGCGCTGGTCGGCGCCATGCGCGATCTGGTTAACGCCAGCTTTCCCTGAGTTCGCCGGCACTCGCGCGACCTACCGACCATGGCCGAAGCCGAGGACGTCATCACCGACGTCGCCCGCCATACGACCGCCTACGTGCAGGCGCTGTGGCGCCGCCACCGCCCGCCGCCGGCGACGCCGCAGACACCGCCCACCTGGCGCCTCGCCGACTACGCCCAGCGCATCGACCTC
>JBBRXI010000304.1:0-3633 GCA_038248575.1 Burkholderiales bacterium
CGTGCGCGCGTCGAAGCTGAAACGTGGCCGGGCAAAAAGCGCGATGCCCATATAGCGCTCGGCGAGTTCGGCGCGCGTCAGCCTGACCTCGCCCTGTCCGGTTTCCGGAAAGAGCAGCCGGGCGCTTGTGCCGCTCTCGTCCCAGCCGATCAGCACACAAGCCTGATCGCCACGCAAGAGCAGGATGACGGGCAGCAGAACGCTGTCGATTTCGTCGAGCGCGCGGCGCACGATCCGGCTCGACAGGCCGGCGCGCACCGCCGCGCGGGCAAACAGCGAGGGCGTCAGACAACCGCCTTCGAGCGGCAGGCCGGCCGACAGCGCAGCGCGTGTGCTGGGACGTCCGTACAAGCGCGTCAGCTCGACCAGGCAGGCGAGCAAGGGGTCGTGATGCAGCAGATCCTCGCGCAGGTTGGCCGAAAACTCGGCGGTACCGGCGAGCGGCGGCATGGTCGTGGATTCGTTGGCGTTCAAGGAGCACCCTTTTTTACTGATCGGCCATTTAACACCAATTGCTGAGCGTGGCGGAGGAATTAAATCACATCCGGCGCACGCGGCGACGCGGCAAGGCGAAGGTAAAGCGGAGCGGCGCGCCGAGTGCGGTGGCCGTAAAGCGCGGATGGCGTCGCCACAATGCGCCTTAGCTCCAACTGAGCTCCTTGCCGCAAATCGCGCCATCGTTTACTGTAGCCCCCCAAGTATTGTTTGCCGCGCCCAACTTCATCAGCAAAAGGGATAGTGCAATGGCCGAGTCAGCCGTAATCGCACGTGGGCGGTCATGTTGCCGAGGCTGGCGAGATTGATCGACTGTGCGGCCCCCGTCCTCGCGCTCTCCGATTTGCGCACCGGGTTCGGAGTTACCGCGCGCTTTTGCCTGAGCGATTTGCGCCAGGCGCAAGCCGACGTCACGCGCTTTCTCGACAGGCTGCTTAGCGCTCCTCCCGATGGCAAGACCTGCTTTCCGCTTCTCGAGGAAGCGCGCGTTGCCATCGCCTTTGTCGCCGAGGAACTGGCGCGCGGCTATCTCAACAAGCCGCTGCCCTTCTCCGATCACGAGGAGCGCCTGTTCCAGGCGGTCGTCGCCTTATCGCTCAAGACAGCGCGGGCCTACGCCGATTGCGCGCAACGCGGGGCGCCCGACGCGGGCAATCCGGATCTCGGGCTGGCGATGATCCTCCACCGCTGCATTCACTACACCGGGATGGCGATCGTCGAGCACCAGCGCGTGCAACGTGCACCGCCGTGGGGACTGTGGCTCGACCTGCACGGCTATTTTGCCAACGCCGAGGAGTGGGGTGTCGCCGCGTTGATCGTTCCCGACGCGCTCGAATCGCACGGCCGCGGCACAAATTGCACAGTCGCCTACGTCAGCTTCCTGCTCGCCGACATGGCGTGGCGCGCCGGTCTTTCGCTGCGCGAGCAAACACTCGTTCGCCGCTGGGCCGTCTGCTGGTCGCCGCTCGTCACGTTGTGCAAAGCGAAAAACGGCATGCCGTTGCCCGAGTTCGTCGTCGACCTGATGCAAGACGTTGCACTGCGCCCGGCGCGCGAGTGCGGGCAAAGAGACTTCGTGCGCCGGCTCGACACATCACGGCTCCTTATGCAGATCAACCACGTGCGCCAGCAACTCAAGGCCAATGTTGCGCCGGCCCAGCTTGCCCTGGGCGAAGAACTCACGGCAGGCCAATGCAGCCGGCTGCTCGAACGCGTCGCCCGCCCCTGGTCCCAAACGCTCGCGCCGCGCCGCTTCCCGCGTCGTCCCGCGACGGGCAGCACCCGTTTGTGCACCGGCTTCGAGGAAATACACTACTTCATTTCCGGCAAGCCGTTCGAGCAGCCGCCCGGCGAGCGCACCCGCGTACGACGCCCGGATGAGAGCCCCGATGAAGATCCGCCGCTGACTCGGCCGCCGCCACTTGGACACGCCCCGCGGCCGACCAGTTACACGGTCGATGTATGGACCGCAATCAACCAGTCGGCCAACGGTTTTCGCCTGACGCGCAGCACGCCGGGCCGTAAGATCGCCTATGGCCAGTTGCTCGCGCTCTGCCCCAACGACGGTCAGGACTTTCTGCTGGCGCAGACGCGCTGGCTACGCCAGCAGAATGACGGCTTGATCGGTGGCGTCCGGGCCTTGCCCGGCATGCCGAGAGCGATCGCGGCGCGGGCGCTCGACCAGGTCGCCAGTGGCCGCTTCCATCGCGTTTTCCTGCTGCCCGAAATGGCGGCGATTGATGCCGAGCCAACGCTCATCATGCCGCACGGCTGGTTCCGGCCCGGACGGATGTTCGAGCTGTTCAGCGGCGGCGTTCGGCGTATCCGACTGCGCCGACTTGTCGAGCACGGATACGACTACGAGCGCGTAAGCTTTACGATTTGCTGAGCCGGCCGCGGACCATCGCCGAGCCGCGCGCCGGGAAAGCGCGCCGTAAAGCGGCTGCCCTTGCCCGGCTCGCTGACAATCGCGAGGCTCGCCTGGTGACGCGACAGGACGTGCTTGACGATCGCCAGGCCCAGTCCGGTGCCGCCAGTCTCTCGCGAACGGCTGCGGTCGACGCGGTAAAAGCGTTCAGTCAAGCGCGGCAAGTGGTGGGCGGCAATGCCGATGCCGCTGTCAGTGACGCAAAATTCGCCACACCGGGCGCCGGCTGCTTCAGCGTCCCGTTCACCATCCGCGTCGTCCGCCGCGCATACGCGCCAGCTGATGGCAATCACGCCGCCGGCTGGGGTATAGCGCACGGCGTTCGCGGCAAGGTTGGCAAAGGCGCTGCGCAATTCGTTGGCGCAACCGGCGATCGACTCCGGTGAGCCAATCGTCAAGGTGATCGTGTGCCGCCCGGCTGATAGCGCTTCGGCATCGGCGACGATGCTGTGCAGCAGCGGCGCGAGATCGACGACTTCTTCGCTGGCCTGGGCGTTTCCCGACTCAAGCGCCGACAGCGTGAGCAGGTCGTCGATCAAGCACTGCATGCGCGCCGTCTGCTCGCGAATCAGCGAAACGGGGTGGCGGGTCGCGCCGGCCGGCGCCGACGACGATTCGGCACCGAGATCGTCGGCGAGCATCTCGGCGAAGCCGGAGACCACGGTCAGCGGCGTCTTGAGCTCGTGCGAAACGTTGGCGATAAAGTCGCGGCGCATCGTTTCCATGCGTTCGATCTGGCTGATGTCGCGCGCGACGAGGAGGTTCTGGTCTTCGCCGTAGGCGATCACCTGGATCAACAGCGTCAGCCCGGGGACGCGGCCGCCTCGATAAATCAGCGGCTCATCGAAGCGTTCGGCCTCGACATAAGCGACGAAGTCCGGGTGGCGAATGAGGTTGAACAACGCCTGGCCGCGATCCTGATGTGCTGAAATCGCGAAGTAACGTTCGCCGCGCTCGTTGTGCCATTCGATGTGCCGGTGGCGATCGAAAGCGATGATCCCGTCGGGGAGCGCCTGCACTGCCTGGCGGAAGCGGGCCAGCGTTTGCGCCAGTGCCTGCTGCTCGCCGCGACGGATGCGCACGCGCCGATGCAGCTCGGCAAAAACCTTCTCCCAAGCGCCGCGTCCGCGCGGCAGGGGCTGGTCGAGCGGCCCCTCGAGCCAGCGCATGAGCTGGCCGTGATGAACGAGATGCCAGCCGAACAGAAGCAG
>JBBRXI010000305.1:0-3623 GCA_038248575.1 Burkholderiales bacterium
ACCGTGCATGCCGCCACCGCGACCCAGAAGACCGTCGACGGCCCGAGCAACAAGGACTGGCGCGGCGGCCGCGGCATCCTCGAGAACATCATCCCGTCGTCGACCGGCGCCGCCAAGGCCGTTGGCATTGTCATTCCGGAACTCAACAAGAAGCTGACCGGCATGGCCTTCCGCGTCCCGACGTCCGACGTCTCGGTCGTCGACCTTACCGTCGAACTCAACAAGGAAACGACGTACAAGGATATCTGTGCGGCGATGAAAGCAGCCTCGGAAGGCGCGATGAAGGGCGTTCTCGGCTACACCGAGGACAAGGTCGTGTCGACCGATTTTCGCGGCGAAGCGATGACCTCGGTGTTCGACGCTGAAGCCGGCCTCGCGCTCGACAGCACCTTCGTCAAGGTCATTGCCTGGTACGACAACGAATGGGGCTACTCGAACAAGGTGTTGGAAATGGTTCGCGTGATGTGTAAGTAAGACGGCTGCAAATGGGGCACCTTCGGGTGCCCTTGTTCATTCCCGACTTTAGCAAAACATCAAATTCATCGAGTATCGCCATGACCTTCAAACGACTGACCGACCTTGACGTTTCCGGCCAACGCGTCTTCATCCGCGCCGACCTCAACGTGCCGCAGGATGACACGCTCGCCATTACCGACGACACGCGCGTGCGCGCCGCGCTCCCCGGGATTCGCTACGCGCTCGGCCAAGGCGCGGCGGTGATGGTCACTTCGCACCTCGGCCGTCCGACCGAAGGCGAATGCAAGCCCGAAGATTCGCTCGCACCGGTCGCCCAGCGCATGTCCGAGTTGCTCGGCTGCGAAGTGCGCCTCGTGCAGAACTGGGTCGACGGTGACTTCGAAGTTGCCCCCGGCGAAGTCGTGATGCTCGAGAACGCCCGTTGCAACAAGGGCGAGAAGAAATGCGACGAAGCGCTCGCGAAAAAAATGGCGGCGCTCTGCGACGTCTGGGTGATGGACGCTTTCGGCACCGCACACCGCGCCGAAGCGACGACCTACGGCATGGGAAAATACGCCAAAATCGCCTGCGCCGGCCCCTGCGTCGCGTCTGAACTCGAGGCGCTGACGAAAGCTTTGGCGCAGCCGGCGAGGCCAATGGTCGCCATCGTCGGCGGTTCGAAGGTATCGACCAAGCTCACTGTCCTCGAAAGCCTGTCGGCCAAAGTCGATCAGCTCGTTGTCGGCGGCGGCATCGCCAACACCTTCCTGCTCGCTGCCGGCAAAAAGATCGGCAAGTCGCTCGCCGAGCGCGACCTTGTCGATCAGGCGAAAGCCGTGATGGCCAAGGTCGCCGTGCCGCTACCGACCGACGTCGTGTGCGCCAAGGAGTTTTCGGCGACCGCGACGGCAACCGTCAAGAGCGTCGATGCGGTCGCCGACGACGACATGATTCTCGACATCGGCCCGGACTCGGCCAAAGCGCTCGCCGAGATCATCGCCAACGCCGGTACCGTCGTCTGGAACGGCCCGGTCGGCGTTTTTGAAATGGACGCTTTCGCCAACGGCACGAAAGTACTGGCCGCGGCGATCGCCAGCTCGAAAGCCTTTACGCTGGCCGGTGGCGGCGATACCGTTGCGGCGATCAATATGTTCAAGATCGAAGACCAGGTCGGTTATATTTCGACTGCTGGCGGCGCCTTCCTCGAGTTCCTCGAAGGCAAGCGCCTGCCGGCCGTCGAAATTCTCGAGTCGCGTTACAAGGACTGAGCGCACTGCAGAGGCCACGCGCGCCGCCGAGCTGCGGTAGCGCGTCCGGAGCAAGGCGACAGTCAAGGAAAGGACTACACGATGTTTACCGTGGCTCTTATTAAATCGCTTCAGGTCTATGGCATTGCCATCGCGGTGTCGATGCTCGTTGCCGTATTCATCAAGCTGATGGTCGCCCTGATGGGGTCCGGCGAACGCCGCGCTGTCAAGTCTGCAGCCCCCGTCGTCGCCCCCCTTGCGCCGCACGAAGCGCCGCGTGCCGCGCGCGAAATCCCTGATGAAGTTGTCGCCGCAATCTCGGCGGCCCTGACCGTCATTGTCGGACCGCATCGCGTACTGCATATTGCCGAAACCAAGTCCAGCTGAGCGGCGGCGCCCGCCCAGCACCGGCTTTTCTCTCGCTCGCCACCAAGGAATGCCATGCCAAGACAATTCAAAATAACGGTCAATGGGGTTGACTACCAGGTTGCCGTCGATGAACTCGGCGCCGAGCCGTTCGCTGCCGTTCCGGCGCCTGTCGCCCCGGCTGCGCCGGCGCCCGTGGCGAGCGAAGCTTCGGGCAGCGATCAACCGGCCCAGATGGGCGGCGTCGTCGCGCATATCTACGTCAAGGTCGGCCAGCGGGTCGGTGAGGGCGAGCGGCTCTTGGACCTTGAAGCGATGAAAATGAAGATTCCGCTGATTTCGTCAAAGAGCGGTACGGTGACGCGCATTCTCGTCGCTGAAGGCGATAGCGTCGAGAACGGACAAGCTTTGCTTAGCATCGCCTGACGCCCGTTTTCTCGTGTCTTCGCTGGTGAGCCGACCGACGGTGTCCGGCTTCATGCACGCTTCATTAATCGGACAGCCCCTGCGGACCGTCCGTCACATGGCCTAAAGCACATGGAAACCCTTAATTTCCTTGACCTCTTCCAGGGTATCGCGACGCTGATGGCGTCCGAGCCGAAGATCATGTTCGGGCGCATATTCCTGATGCTGCTCGGCTTCACGCTGATCTACCTCGGTTCGCGCAACGTTCTCGAGCCGCTGCTCATGATCCCGATGGGGCTTGGCATGTCGGCGGTCAACGCCGGTGTCATGTACCTCGAAGCCGGTCGCATGGGCACGCTGTTCATCGATCCGCTGGTCGTCGAACCGTCGGACGTGATGAACATCATGCAGATCAACTGGCTGCAACCGATCTATACGCTGACCTTCAGCAACGGCCTGATCGCCTGCCTGGTCTTCATGGGCATCGGCGTCCTGCTCGACGTCGGCTACGTCATGGCCAGGCCGTTCCAGAGCATGTTTATCGCGCTGTTTGCCGAACTCGGAACGATCGCTGTTTTTCCGATCGCCGTCGTACTCGGGCTGACGCAACCCGAGGCCGCCGCCGTCGCGACGATCGGCGGCGCCGACGGTCCGATGGTGCTATTCACCTCGCTGATCCTGGCCAAACATCTGTTTGTCCCGATCACCGTCGTCGGCTATCTCTACCTGGGTTTAACGTACGGCGGCTACCCTTATCTGATCAAATGGCTGGTTCCTGAAAAACTGCGCGGAATCAACATGGCGGCCGACGCCGGTCCGAAAATCAGCCGCGCGCAGAAGCTGCTCTTCGCGGTCGTCACCTGCACCCTGCTGTGCTTGCTGTTCCCGGTCGCCGCGCCGCTCTTCTTGTCGCTGTTTGTCGGCGTTGCCATACGCGAAAGCGGCCTCGACAGCTTTTCAAAGCTGCTTGGCGAAACCTTTCTCTACGGCGCCACCTTCTTCCTCGGCTTGACGCTCGGCGTTCTCTGTGAAGCGAACACGCTGCTTGAACCGACGGTCTTGAAGCTGCTGCTGCTCGGCATGCTTGCCCTGCTCATTTCCGCGCTCGGCGGAATCGCCGGCGGCTATATCCTGTATTTCGCTACCGGC
>JBBRXI010000306.1:0-3534 GCA_038248575.1 Burkholderiales bacterium
CCTGCTCGAGCGCGTCACGCTACTGACGCCGAACGAACACGAACTGGGCCTCCTCTTTGCCGACGAGCACGCGGGCTGGCAGGCGATGCTCGCGCGCCACGCGCAGCGCATCATCATGACGCGCGGCGCAGACGGCGCCTGGTTCGCCGACGGCGAAGGCGTTGTGCGCCAGCAGCCGGCGTTTGCCGTGCGCGCTGTCGACACGACGGGCGCCGGCGACACTTTCAACGGCGCGCTCGTCGCTTTCTGGGGGCTCGAGCTCGCCGCGCTGTGCCGGCTGGCCTGTGCGGCGAGTGCCCTGTCGGTGACACGGGCCGGCGCGCAGGGCGGCATGCCGACGCGCGATGAATTGCTGGCCTTTATCGAAAGGCACGCGCAAGCGTCGCAATAGTGCCGCAGGACTTGTATTTATTTTCAGTTTGGATACAGTGCTAACTCGAGTTAGTTCGATAACAAACAGTCCTGCGCGGGGCCCGCGCCGAGCGTCGTCCATGCTCGCCGTCATTGAGGAGAAACATGCTCACTCATGCCGAACTCTTGCAGCTCAAACGCTGGAACACGCCGACCGTCTACAACGGCTGGGAACAGGTGACGTCCTGCGCTGCATCGACCGAGGCGTTCAACCGCGAGGAGACGCGCGACTACATGCCGCAGATGGGCGTCATGGTCGGTTACGCGGTGACCGTCGTTTGCCAGCCGTCGCAGCGCCGGCATAAGGACACCACGCCGAATGCCTTCAACGATTACTGGGCGTATGTCGCAGCGCAGCCGGGGCCGAAAATCGTCGTCGTCCAGGACCTCGACAAACCGGCTTTCGTCGGCGCCTTCTGGGGCGAAGTCAATGCCAACATTCACCGTTCGCTCGGCTGCGTCGGGACGATCATCGACGGCTGCGTGCGCGATATCGACGAGATGTGCAACGCCGGCTTCAAGGCGCTCGCCGCGCGCAGCTGCGTCGGCCACGCGTTCTCGTGGCCGGTGCGCTGGGGCTGCGCGGTCGAAGTCTTCGGCACGACCATCCAGCCCGGCCAGCTCGTCCATGCCGACCGGCACGGCTTTCTCGCGATTCCCGCTGCAGACGAAGCCGGACTGCTCGAGGCGACGCGCTTTCTCGACGCGAGCGAATGCGCGACGATGATTCCAGCCGCGCGCGAATCTGCCGGGCGCAGCAGCGCCGAGCACTTGCAGGCGATCGCCGCGTCGTGTGCAGCCTATGGCGAGCGGGTCAGGACGAGATTTCCCGGCACCAGCGAGTGGAAATAGAAAACGGCGCAATGACGGTCCATCATGGCGTCGGCGAACCCGCTTTCGCCGCGTTAGTGGAATAATCGGCTTTTACCCGCGAATTGGCGGGCGGAGCTGCAAGGGGGTGCCGGATCACCGGCTGGTTTACAGAGCGAGGCGAAGTCGGCCTTATTGCAACGCAAGGAGAGGATTAATCATGGGTCATAAATCAGTGAAACACGTTATCGGCGGCAGTGCGCTCGCCCTCGTCGTCGCGCTCGGCCTCGGCTTTGCCGCGCCGCAAGCGATGGCGCAGACCAAGCAGGTCATTCGCATTTCGACGCCGGCCGTTCCCGACGACTGGCACGCCAAGATGTGGACCGTTTTCAAGGACAGCCTCGACAAGTCGGCAGCGGGCGAATTCGACGTCCAGATCCACCTCAACGCCGCGCTCTTCAAGCAAGGCACCGAACCCGCCGCCATGGCGCGCGGCAACCTCGAGATGGCGGCGATTTCGGCGCAGGATATTTCGAAGATCGTTCCGGAGTTCTCGATCTTCACCGCCGGCTACATCATCCGTGACCCCGATCACCAGCAAAAGGTGTTCAACGGCCCGATCGGCGAGGAAGTCTTCAAGCCGGTCGTGCAGAAACTGGAAGTCACGCCGCTCGCCACGGCCTACCTGGGGACGCGCCAGGTCATGCTGCGTGACGACAAGGACGTCAAGACGCCGGCTGACCTCAAGGGCGTCAAGCTGCGCATGCCGGCGTCCAAGGAATGGCTGTTCCTCGGCGAAGCGCTCGGCGCGACGCCGACGCCGCTCGCCTTCGGCGAGGTGTACCTGGCGCTCAAGACCGGCACCATCGACGGTCAGGACAACCCGCTGCCGAGCGCGCGCGCCGCCAAGTTCTACGAAGTCTCGAAAACGGTCGTCATGACCAGTCACCTGGTCGACGCGATCTTCCTGGCGATCTCGAGCAAGTTCTACAACGGCTTGACGCCGGCCCAACAGCAGAAGGTCAAAACCGCCGCGCAGGCCGCCGCCAATTACAACAACGAAAACCGCATCAAGGACGAAGGCGAGATCGTGCAAACCTTCAAAACGGCCGGCCTGAAGATCGTTACCCCGGACGTCGCGGCCTTTCGCAAGACGGTTCAGGACAAGTACCAGAGTTCCGAAATGGCTGCCACCTGGCCCAAGGGCTTGCTGCAACGCATCAACGACGTCAAGTAGGTGTCCTCTGACGGATACGCCCCTGGCGGGCGTATCCGCTTTTTTTGGGCGCTGCCCGATTGCGCGGAAACGAGTGAGGACCTCATGTTCAAGCAGTTGAAAAAAGTGGCCGACGTCATCGGCACCGCGAGTTACGGCGTCCTGTTTCTGACCTTCATCTACCAGGTCATCATGCGCTTTGCGTTTAACAAGCCGCTGACCTGGAGCGACGAGCTGATCGTCATTCTGTACGTCTTCAGCATGTTCTGGGCCGGCGCTTTCCTGCTCAAGGAAAAAGACCACGTGATGCTCGACCTCCTCTACGAGCACCTTCCGGCGCCGGGCAAGCGCGCTTTTTCGATCGCCTATTCGCTCATCATCGGCGGCCTTTTCCTCTACGCGGTGCCGGCCTCCTATAGCTATGTGCGCTTCATGATGCGCGAAAACACGCCGGTTCTCGACGTCCCGTTCGGATTCGTCTATGCCGCGTTCATCCTCTTTTTACTGGCCATCGGGCTGGCCTATATTCGCAAACTGATCGTGCTCTTCGGGCCGAACTGGAAAAAAGAAGTGGGTTTAATGACCCACGACAGCCCTAACGCGGAGTCGGTCGAATGAGTAATGCACTGATCATCATGCTGGCGGTCATGGGCGGAACGATGCTGCTGCGCGCGCCGATTTCCTTCGGCATGCTCGCCGGCGGAATTGCCTACCTCATCGTCAAAGGCCAGGACGTCGGCCTGATGGCCGAGCAGGTCCTCAACGGTCTCTATAACAGCTACGTGCTGCTCGCCGTGCCGCTCTTCATTCTCGCCGCGAGCATCATGAACGCCGGCGCGATCAGCGAGCGGCTGTTCTCAATGGCGCTGGCGCTGGTCGGCCATTTCCGCGGCGGCCTGGCCTACGTCAATGTTCTGGTCAGCGTCATCTTCTCCGGCATGAGCGGCAGCGCAATCGCCGATGCCGCCGGCCCGGGTCTCGTCTCGATCCGCATGATGACCGATAAGCAGCGTTTCACACCCGAATTCGCCGGCGCGATAACTGCCTGCTCGGCGACGATCGGCCCGATCATTCCGCCGTCGATCCCGATGGGGATC
>JBBRXI010000307.1:0-3519 GCA_038248575.1 Burkholderiales bacterium
GCAGCGCGACGAGATTGAAAGCGAGCCGATAGAACGACATCGCACGCGGCCAAAGGCGGCCGATAGCGCGCTTGACCGGCAACGCGGCGAGCGCCGAATGGAGTGCAAAATAAGCAATCCAGAGAAGCGTCAGGACGCCCAACTCATGCCAATTGACTGCTTTCATCGCTTCACCCCGTGTATCGTCAGCCGCTCATAATCCGGCTTCCGGTGTGTTGAAGCGCGGCTTGCAGTCGCTTTCCGTCCCGCTCGCCGCGGGCGCGCCGATGCGCAGCGCCTTGCCGTTGAGCAGCGCGTCGGCGAGCTTGCGGTGCGCGCTGCTTAAAATATTGCCGATGGTCTGGCGCGAGACGCCCATGCGTTCGGCGGCCTCGGCGTGGTAGAGACCGTTAAGATCGGTCAGGCGCATCGCTTCGAGCTCGTCCATTCCGAGCACGAGTTCGTCGAGTTCGCGCATCGGAATGCCAACCGGCTTGAAATAGCTCGCCGCCGGCACGCACCTGATGCGGCGGATCTTGATGGGTCGCGCCATGGCTGAACTCCATTTAGGCAAACGCCGAAAGGCGAATTATCCGGGAAAGTGCGGCGCGATGGGCAGCCATGTGACTTGCCGCGCCGGCGAGCGCTTCAGTGAGGCCTTCGTCGGCACCGTCATTGAATTCTGACGACGTCGAATTTCGCCGCTAGGCGTTCGCCGATCTCCGGACGAGCGTCTTGCGCTCGGCGACGCCAATGTCGGGCAGGAAAATCGCCAGAAGGCCGATCAGCGGCAGGAAAGCGCACAGTTTGTAGACCGCGGCGATCCCCCAGAGGTCGGCGAGGTGTCCGAGTACCGCCGCGCCGATACCGGCAAGTCCGAATGCGAGGCCGAAGAAGAGGCCCGAGACCGTCCCGATCTTGCCCGGGAAAAGTTCCTGCGCGTAGACCAGGATCGCCGGGAAGGCCGACGAGAGCAAGAAACCGATGATGACCGTCAGCACGACCGATGCGCCGAGGCCGACGTAGGGCAGCGCGAGCGTGAACGGCGCGACGCCGAGGATCGAAATCCAGATCACTTGCTTGCGTCCGATCCGGTCGCCGATCGGGCCGCCGAACAGCGCGCCGGCGGCGACCGCGAAAAGGAAATAGAACAGGTGGTACTGCGCCGTCTGCGTGCTGATGCCGTATTCGCCGATCAGATAGAAAATCAGGTAGCTGTTGATGCTCGCGAGATAAAAGAACTTCGAGAAAATCAGCGCCAGCAGCACGCCGAGCGTGCGCCAAACCAGATGCCTGGGCAGGGACTGCGCCGGCGCGCTGACCGTCTTCTTCGTCTGCCGCTGGTGCTGCCGGTACCAGACGCCGACGCGCGTCAGGACGACCATCGCGATCAACGCCAGAAGCGAGAAAAATGCAATGCTGCGCTGGCCGTGCGGCAGGACGATCCACGCCGCGAGCAAGGGGCCAGTGGCCGAACCGGCGTTGCCGCCGACCTGGAAAATCGACTGCGCGAGCCCATGGCGACCGCCGGAGGCGAGGCGCGCGACGCGCGCCGATTCCGGGTGGAAAACTGCCGACCCGGTACCGATCAGCGCGGCGGCCAGCAGAACCATGGCGAAGCTGCTGGCGAGCGAAAGCGCGAGCAGGCCGACCAATGTGCCACCCATGCCGAGCGCTAGCGAGAAGGGTTTCGGGTGACGGTCGGTGTACATGCCAACGACCGGCTGCAGCAACGACGCCGTGCATTGGAAGGTCAGCGTGATCAGGCCGATCTGCGTGAAGTTCAGGTTGAATTCGCTCTTGAACAGCGGATAGATGGCCAGCATCAGCGACTGTATCGTGTCGTTCAGAAAATGCGAAAAGCTGATTGCCCCGAGGACCTTGAACGCCGTCGCGTCCTGACGTTGCGGATGGGCCGGCTCGCCTGCCTTCATGTCTTGCTTCTCCTCGTTTGATCAACGGACAGCGCCACGTTTCACGCCAGCTCCCGCGACGCACGCGTGCCCGTTCAATATGACGCCGTTTTGGTCGCGGGCGTCGATCGCCAACTGTTCGCTACTCTGAATGAACGCGGCATCAAAGTCCATGTGACGGGGCTACCTGGCGTCGCCCAGGCGATTGCAGCGGCTCGGGCAGAGGGGGGCGGTAACCGTTGTCACGAACCTGGGGGGTCCGCATCGTGCCGTGGCGGCGTATCTTGCCGGCCAGGGACAGGGTGAGGATGCGCCAGCGCGTCGAACGCCATGTTGGCCGACAGATGAACCGCGCCGGAAAGGGTCGCCCAGAGCGCTGATTTGAGCAGTCGGTCCTGCACCGGCCCTTTGATCTCGGCGAGGTGCAGGCGGATGTTCCTGCTGCTCAGGTCGCGGTTGATGTCGGTAAGCGCCTCCATCGCCGTCGTGTCGACGCGGTTGACCGCACTCATGACCATCACCACGTCATGCGTAGCGGGTGCTCGCTCGAGTTCGCTGGCGAGCCGCGCTTCGACGGCGTTCAGATTGCCGAAGAACAGGCTTTCATCGATGCGCAGGAAAAGCACGCCGGGCAGCGTTTCGACGCCATGACGCTCGACATTACGAAAGTGTTCGCTGCCAGAGATGCGTCCGATGACGGCGATGTGCGGCGTGCTTGCGCGATAGAGCAGGGTCGCCAGTGACAGGCCTACACCGAGCGCTATTCCGCCCTGCAGGCCAAGCGTGACGACGCCGATTCCTGTGCCGATCAGCGCCAGCGCGTCCGCCTTGTCGTAGTTCCACGCCTGACGAAGCGACTTCGCGTCGATCATGCCGAGCGCGGCGATGACAATGCTCGCGGCGAGCACCGCGAGCGGCAAGCGCGCGAACCACTGCGTGCCGGCGGCGACGAAGCCGAGCATGACGAGCGCTGCAACGATGCTCGCCAGCGGGCTTTGCGCGCCTGCGGAAACGTTGATTGCCGAGCGAGAAAGTCCGCCGCCGACCGGCATTCCGCCGTAGAACGCGGCGACAATGTTGGCCGCTCCCAGGCCGACGAGCTCGCGGTTGGCATCGACACGCTCGCGTCTTTTGTTGGCCAGCGCCTGGGCCATGGTTATGTTCTGCACCATGCCGATCAGTGCGAGCAGCAGCGCCGGTACGGCCAGCGTTTTGAGCATTGCGCTGTCGGGAACAAAGACGAGCAGCGCGGGCAGTCCCTGCTGCACCTGGCCGACGACGGCGACGCCGCGACGATGGTCCAGATCGAGCGTGACAACGGCGAACGTGGCGAGCGCCAGGACGAAGAGCGGCATGATCCTGACCGGAAAAGCCGCGTGCTGTGGCGAGACGCCCAAGGCAATGAGTGCGGCGCCGAGATATTGGCGCGAAACGTGCAGCAGCAACAGCGCCGTGCCGCCGATCAGCGCCGTCGCGGCGTTGGTCCGCGGCAAGTTTTCGACGAGCGAATAAAGCGTTTGCCAGCTGTTTGCGCCGCCAGGAGCGACGCCGAGCAGCAACTTCATCTGGCTGAGTACAATCAGTAAAGCCGATCCGGAAATGAACCCCGAGATCACTGGCCGGCTCA
>JBBRXI010000308.1:0-3502 GCA_038248575.1 Burkholderiales bacterium
GAGCGCCGAGGAACATGCTGACCTCGAGCGTCCCCGGGTAGGTCAGCGGAATGAGAAAGGTACAACTGGCGTTGATAATCACCGGCGCCCGTCCGCCAGGTCTTACCGCGTGCCCGATGCGCTCGAGGTACTCGACACGGACTTGTTCCATGTACCGGAAATAGACCGTATTGTTGACATGACGATAAGCGTCCATGTCGCCCCAGCGAATCGGTATCAGGCTCGTATGAACCCGTGTTGCCTGTTTGTCTGATCGGTCCAAATCCGCTCCGCGGGATTTCGCTGTAATGTTAAAGGAACCAGGCGCCGCTACGCCCCGAGAGCATGCGTGGTGAGTACGAATGCACGGCGCGCCCGTCAGCTTTCCAGATCAATGACAATTGAATAAATCTCATCGCCCGAAGCGGCGATCACCTCCGCGACCATTCCCTGATCGAGTTCTAGTTTGACGACATTGTCGGCCGCCTGCGCCAGACGCGAATCGAGTTCTTCGAAAGGATCCCGAAACGGCGAGACGGCGCGGGCAATAAACAGGATATCGCCGAGCGTCGCCGGCGGCACACTGCCACTGAAACGACGCGAGGCGAGAACGGCGGCGACGACCGAAGTCGGCTGATTGAGTTTGTCGAGCACCATCCGGCTTGCGTCGTCGGCAAGGTCGCTGATCGTTTCGGCCAGTACGACGAAGTCTTCAAGTAGAACAGGATGATCGGCTACGCGCGAGAGCAGATAGAAACGCCCGAGTTCGGTCACGATGCCGGCGAACATGGCCTCGTCGGCGTCCAACGTCGTCAGTTTACGCGCCAGCACGTAAGACAGCGCAGCGACATGGACGCTGCGTTCCCACAAGCGGTCGGCGAGGTTCCGGCAGCCGCTGTGCCGTTGCGACTGGCGCAACTGTTCCATGATCAACACCATGGCCAGCGCCTTGATCGGATCGAGGCCAACACGCAGAACCGCTTGTCGCACGTCCACGACGGTTTGATTTCCCGGATTGAGCGCAACCGAATTGGCCAGCCGAATCACCTTGGCCGACAACAAGGGCTCGGCGACGACGATTTTAGCGAGTTCGGAAACGCTTACGTTGGGATTGCCTACCGCCTTCAACACTCGCCGGCCGGCATCGAGGCTGGTCGGAAAATTGAGTTCACCGATCGCCCCTGCGCTGACCGCGTGGCGAAACACGTCAACCGCTTCCCATATTGTCTGGCTCACGCAGGTGTCCCCCTCAATATCCAGACTGAATTCTAAACGCAAGCCGACTTTTTGAGCAGACGATTAGCGAAACAGTACGATCCCCGCGCGGCTGAGGAGTACGGCCGACGCCAAGCGGTCGGCTACGCGGCATAATGATCGCTCGGCACGGCGCAGCGGCCATCATGCCGTTTGTGCCCGTGCTCGGAGGAGACGCCATGAGGGAAAGCTACGTACTCGCGCTCGATCAGGGAACGACGACTTCGCGCGCAATCCTCTTCGATCGCCGTGGCCGACTGCGCGCCTTGGCGCAAGAGCAAACGACGCAACGCTATCCGCAGCCCGGCTGGGTCGAGCACGACGCCGCCGAGATATGGAAAACGCAACTTGCCGTCGCCCGCCGCGTGCTACAAGAGAGCCAGATCGCGGCCGAGCAGATCGTCGCGCTGGGCATCGCGAATCAGCGCGAGACGACCGTTCTCTGGGAGCGCGCCAGCGGCGACCCCGTGGCACCCGCAATTGTCTGGCAGGACCGACGTACCGCGAGCTTGTGCGAGCAACTCGTCGCAGCCGGCCACGCCGAGTTGATCCGAAGCAAGACTGGCCTCGAGATCGATCCTTATTTCTCGGCGACCAAGCTGCGCTGGCTGCTCGACAGCGTCCCCGGCGCGCGCCACCGCGCCGAACGCGGAGAGCTCGCCTTTGGTACCGTCGACAGCTGGCTGGCGTGGAATCTCACGAAAGGTGTCGAGCACGTCACCGACGCATCGAACGCCTCACGCACGATGCTTTTTGATATTCATCGCCGCTGCTGGGACGAAGAATTGCTCGCTTTGCTCGACATTCCGGCTGCCGTGCTGCCGCGTGTCGTCGATAGCAGTGGCTGCATCGGCCGGGTTGACGCCACACTGCTCGGGGCGCAGATGACGCTCGGCGGGATGGCCGGCGATCAGCAAGCGGCGACCTTCGGCCAGGTCTGTCTGACCCCGGGCATGGCCAAGAACACCTATGGGACCGGTTGCTTCCTGATGATGAACGCCGGTACCCAGCCGCTGCCGTCCCGGCACCGGATGCTGAGCACGATCGGCTGGCGCTACGGCGGGGAAACCACTTACCTGCTCGAAGGCAGCGTCTTCATGGGCGGCGCTGCGGTGCAATGGTTGCGCGATGAACTGCGGATGATAGCCCACAGTGACGAGATCGAAGGCTTGGCCGCTAGCGTGCCGGATACCGGCGGCGTTTTCCTCGTCCCGGCGCACGCCGGCCTCGGCGCACCGCACTGGGATCCGCACGCGCGTGGCGCTTTGCTCGGCATGACGCGCGGCACCAATCGCGCGCATGTGGCGCGCGCAACACTCGAAGCCATCGCGTTTCAAAGCGCCGAAGTGCTCGACGCAATGCAACGCGATGCGCGCAGAAACGTGAGTGAATTGCGTGTAGACGGCGGCGCGGCGCGCAATAACCTTTTGCTGCAGTTTCAGGCCGACTTGCTCGGCGTCGAAGTGGTGCGCCCCCGGGTCACCGAAACGACCGCACTCGGCGCAGCGTTTCTCGCCGGACTGGCGGTCGGGTTCTGGAGCGATGAAGCCGAGCTTTCCCAGCTGTGGCAAGCCGAGCGGCGCTTTACGCCGAACATGTCGGCAAGCGCGCGGGAGGACTTAATGGCCGGCTGGCAACGCGCCGTCGAGCGCACGCGCAACTGGGTCGCCGATTGATGCCGGCCATCATTCCCGTGGATGGTGTTCCGGCGCAGTCCCTCCGAAAAACTAGAGCGGCTTGCGCCCGCTGATGACGCGCAGCAGAACGACAACAATCGCGATGACGAGAAGGATGTGGATGAAGCCACCGAGGGTGTAGGACGTCACGAGGCCGAGCAGCCAGAGGATAAGCAGAATGACGGCAACTGTATAAAGCATTATAGGTCTCCTTGTTCGTTGATGACCGGCAGTCCAGCCGGGTCCGTTGCACAACTCGCCGCACCAAGCGAAGCCGGCGAACCGTCGCCGAAAGCCTCATCGACACCTTCATCCTAGTGCCCAGCCCTTTCCGATTCGGTGCGATGCCGCACGAACTCAGGTCGGCCTTTCCCCTATTCTCGGCTGCTCCATGGGCCCATTCTCGATCACTCCCGCCGCGATTACCCAGGCGACCCCACACGAAATTGCCTTGTCAGGATCGTGGACCGCCCGCGGGCTTGGTCGCGTAGGCGAGCGCATTGACTCTCTCGCCGTCGATGCCACGACGATAATCGACGGCTCACGAATCGACGCCCTCGATACCGCGGGGGCTTGGCTTTTACAAAAGCTGC
>JBBRXI010000309.1:0-3490 GCA_038248575.1 Burkholderiales bacterium
GCGACGATGTCCCGGTCAATTTCGACGACGTGCAGATGATCGATCCGCTCGAGCAACGGATCGGTTAGCGCACCGAGCCCGGGACCGATCTCGACGACGCAATCGCCTCGCTCGAGCGCCAGCGCATTGACGATATCGTCAATCACCTGCCGATCAACCAGGAAGTTCTGCCCGAAGCGCTTGCGGGCGATATGTTGGGCCATCAAAAAGACCCCTGCTCAAGCGTTTCCGATGGCGCTGAACCATGTAGGAGCACAGATATCGGCGCCATTGGCGCTGGCGCCTTCACGGTCGTATCGCCCAGTGAAACTGGGCTCCTACAGGATAATCGTGGGTGGTCAATCGCCACCATCATTCAAGCGCGCCCGGTACACCATTTCGATCGCCTGATCGACGGCGGCGAAGAGGCTGCCGGGGTCGGCGGTGCCGCTGCCGGCGAGGTCGAGCGCCGTGCCGTGGTCGACCGAGGTGCGAATGATCGGCAAGCCGAGCGTCACGTTGACCCCCTGGCCAAAGCTCGCGTACTTGAGCGCGGTGAGTCCCTGGTCGTGGTACATGGCGAGGACGCAATCGCCTTGCGCGAGCAGCCGCGGGGTGAACATCGTGTCGGCGGCGAGCGGGCCAATCAGCGTCATGCCTTCACCGCGCAGGCGCTCGAGCACCGGGCTGATGATCTCGATTTCCTCGCGCCCGAGATAACCGCCTTCGCCGGCGTGCGGATTGAGACCGGCGACGAGAATGCGTGGCGCAGCAATTCCGTACTTGCTGCGCAGATCGGCATGCACGATGCGCAGGCTTTGCTCGACGGCGTCCTGAGTCACCGCGGCCGCGACGTCGCGCAAGGCGAGGTGGGTGGTGGCCAGCGCGACGCGCAGGCCGCCGCCGACAAGCATCATGACGACGCGCGGCGTTTGCGTTTTCTCGGCAAGATACTCGGTGTGCCCGGTAAAGGCGACTCCGGCGTCGTTGATTACACCCTTGTGTACCGGCGCCGTGACCAGCGCGGCGAACTCGCCCGACAGACATCCGGACAGCGCCCGATCGAGCAAGTGCAGCACGTACAGGGCATTGGCCGGGTCGAGTCGACCGGCCTGCGAGCGGGCGACAAGCGGCACGTGGAGGACGTCGAGACAACCATCTGCGGGCGGCAAATCGGGCGTCCACGCGCGCAGCGCCTTGAGCTCTTGCGCGAGCCCGGCCACCTGCGCGCGCTCGATCAGCAACCCGCGGTCGGCGAGCACAACCAGTCGGGCGCGCGGTTCACGCTCGGCGTTCGCGCGTTCGATGAGACGCAGGCAGATCTCCGGGCCGACGCCGGCCGGCTCACCGGCGGTGATTGCAATGACCGGCAAACGGTGCACGGCTCAGCGCTCTTCGAGGCGCAGTTCGACGTAGGCGCGATCGCGTGCCTGGCGCAACCAGTCCTGATAGGCCTCGTCAAGCTTACGCTCGCGCAATACCCGGCGCGCCGCGGCGCGCTGGCGATCGGCCGAGACGTCCTGGACGCGGCGTTCGAGCACCTCGATGAGGTGAAAGCCAAACGGCGAGCGCACCGGCTGGCTCACTTCGCCCGCCTTGAGTTCATTCATCGCGCGCTCGAAGTCGGGCACCGTATCGCCCGGATAGATCCAGCCGAGATCACCGCCCTTGGACGCCGAACCGTCCTGCGAAAACAGCTTGGCGAGCTCGGCAAAGCTGGTGTTGTTCTTGATCCGCTGGTACAGGTCATCGAGTTTGCGTTTGGCATCCGCTTCGGAAACGAGCTCGTTGACCTTGATCAGGATGTGCCGGACATGCGTTTGCTGGACCGCCGGCAGCGCGCCACCGCCGCGTTTGGCGACCAACTTGACAATATGAAAACCGTTCGCGCTGCGCAGCATCGGCGCCACCTCGCCGACCTGGAGCTTGACCACGGTGTCGGAAAAAATCCCCGGCAAGCGGTCGAGCGACCGCTTGCCGAGGCTCCCGCCCTGCAAGCCGTCAGGAGCGTCGGAATACGCCGCCGCAAGCTGCGAAAAGTCCTCACCCCGGCGCACACGCTCGAGCACTTCGTCGGCCTTGGCTTTGAGCTTCTGGAGTTGTTCCGGATTCGCCGACTCGGGCGAGCGCAGCAGGATGTGGGCGACTTCGTACTCCTCGCCGGCAGCGTCGCCTTTGGCCAGATCGTCGTTCAGGTAGTTGTCGATTTCACCTTCCGAAATGACGATCTTGTTTTCGACCTCACGCTCACGCACCCGGGCGATGGTCATCTCTTCGCGGATTTCCTCGCGAAATTTGGCGAACTCGACGCCGTCTTTCTGCAGCGTCTCGCGAAACTGCGTCATTGACATCTTGTTACCCGCGGCAATGCGCTGCAGGGTCTGCTCGAGTTGCTGGTCGTCGACGCGCAAACCCGACTCCTTGGCGTGCTGCAACTGAATTTTGTCCATCACCAGGCGCTCGAGCATCTGGCGCTCGAGCGTATCGCGCGGCGGCAGGCCGGTGCCCTGACGCTTAAGCTGGCCGATGGCCAGATCGAGCCGCGTACGCAGTTCGAAAAGCGTAATCACCTCGTCATTGACCACGGCGACGATGCGGTCGGCCGGCTGCGGTTCGCTGGCCGGGCGCGGTGGCGACTGCGCACTGGCCAGCCCCACGCAGCAGAAGGAAAACAGCAGAGTGATCAACGATCGTGTCATGCGCTCATACCTTTTATTCACCGAAGACAGGGTCAGCCGGCGTTTGATTGATCAGGCTATAGCCCTGAATATTGCGCTTGAGGAGGTTGAGCGGGCTCGATCCGATGCGCGAAAAATCGGTCAACTCGAGCTGAATGAAAAACGCCGTCGACGCCTTGTCGGCGGTCAGCGCGCTGCGTTGCACGACACCGCGCACCACCCAGCAACCGCCATTATATTCAAGGCCAGCGATCGATTCGACCATGCGCCCGCCCTGCGCGCTCGAAGCCTGGTTGCTGGCGTCGTCCTTGAACGAATAGTTGATCCGGCCGACCGCGTGCCACCGCCCGGACAGCGGCCACTGACCCGACAGGTCGATCACGCGAGCGTCGGTTCGCAGTGTCGCCGTCGGAGGGAGCCCGCCGAGGCCGGGCCCCGGATCATCGAGCGCTTGAACTTGGCGTTTCACCGTGTCGTTCGCGCTCATCGTGCACTCACCGAACGCCAGCGGATCGTGCGCAACTGGAACGCACGAAACGGCAACTCGATGACCGAGCCGACCGCGCGAGGCTCCCCGGTGAGCTCCCGTTCCAGCAGATCGGTCGAAACAATGGCCTCAGCACTGCCATCAAGGGTGAGCACAGTCACCGCTTGCGCGCCGCGCGATTCATACAGCCGAAGCACGAGATCGCCGCTGCCGTCCTCGGCAAGCTTGACTGTCTCGACGACGACATCCGGATTACTGCTCGAAACCATCGGCGCGATTTCTGCTGAAGCGCGAATGGTGCGCAGCGGGGTGGCGAGGTCGTAGCCGAGTGCGACCGCGTCGCTGA
>JBBRXI010000310.1:0-3488 GCA_038248575.1 Burkholderiales bacterium
CGGCGACTACCGCGCGGCGATCCACGCCGGTTTCTATCCCTTTGCCGTCGCCTACGGCTTCGCGGACCGCGAAAGCCTGACCGACGATTACGATGTGCCGCGCGAAGTGATCTCGGCCTCGCCGGCCGAGTTCAGCGAGCGCCTGTTGCACGCCGTGGATCTCTTCACGCCATAGATGTTGCGCGGCTTGGCCGGGCGTGCTCGCGCCCGAATGCTCGACGGCGCGGCTGGCGTCATCGCGCGTCAGGCTCACAGCGAGCGACTCTGACCGCGTTACGTTCCGCGCGTGCAGGCGGGTACGAATACTGCCCGTCGAGCGTCATGACTCGCCCGGCCGCTTCCGACAAACCACTCTCCCGCTACAACGAAAAGCGGAATTTCAAGGTCACCTCCGAACCGAGCGGCGTTGCCGCGAGCCGGCGCCCGCACCAA
Source organism: Burkholderiales bacterium (assembly GCA_038248575.1). Taxonomy (GTDB): domain Bacteria; phylum Pseudomonadota; class Gammaproteobacteria; order Burkholderiales; family Rhodocyclaceae; genus Propionivibrio. The sequence continues at coordinate 433 of JBBRXI010000310.1, forward strand.
GCCAAGGCGCTCGCCTACGTCATTCAGAAACACTGGGCGTCGCACCTGCATTACGACTTTCGCCTCGAACTCGACGGCGTTCTCCTGAGCTGGGCGGTTCCCAAGGGGCCGTCGTTCGACCCGGCGGTCAAGCAGATGGCCATCCACGTCGAGGACCATCCGCTCAGCTATGCCTCGTTTGAGGGACACATTCCAAAGGGCGAGTACGGCGCCGGGACGGTGATCGTCTGGGACAGGGGCTCGTGGGAACCAGTCGGCGACGCGCGCGCGGCGCTGCAAAAAGGCAAGCTGGTGTTCACGCTGCACGGTGAAAAACTCGCCGGCCTGTGGGAACTCGTGCGCATCTCGAAGCCAGACGTCAAAAAGGATCAGTGGCTGCTGCTCAAAAAGCGCGGCGATCGCTGGGCGCGGCCGGTTTCCGAGTACGACGTGATCACGGCGCTTCCCGACAGCGTCATTGAAAAACCGCTTGGGCCGGTCGCCGAGCGCGAGCCGCGCCCTTCACCGGCGCCAGGCGCCCGGCGCGCCACGCCGGATCGCCCGAATCTCTCCAGGGCGGTCAAGGCGGCGCTGCCGCCGACGCTCGAGCCGCAACTCGCGACCCTGGTGTCCGGCGCGCCGGTCGGCGGCACGTGGGTCGTCGAAAACAAATTCGATGGTTACCGCCTGCTCGCCCGTCTCGACCAGGGTAAGGCGCGCCTGTTCACCCGCCGGGGCAACGACTGGACCGCGAAGCTTGCCGATCTTGCGACGGCGATCGAAGCCCTTGAATTAGACGCCGCCTGGCTGGACGGTGAAATCGTCGTGCTCGGCGAGGGCGGTGTGCCTGATTTTAACCGCCTGCAAAACGCGATCGATAACGCACGCAGCAAGGACATCGTGTACTTCGTCTTCGACGCGCCCTTTCTTGGCGGCATGGACTTGCGCCAGGTTCCGCTCGCCAGCCGACGCGCCGCGCTCGGAGAAACCCTGAGCCGTGGAGTGGGCGGGCAGCCGGGCGAGCGAGTGCGCTTTAGCCAGGCCTTTGATGCGCCGCCGGCGCAGGTGCTCGAAGCGGCCTGCCAGATCGGCCTCGAAGGCGTCATGCTCAAGCGCGCCGATGCGCCCTACGTATCTGCGCGCAGCGATACCTGGCTCAAGCTCAAATGCCAGCAGCGACAGGAGTTCGTCGTCGTCGGCTTTACCGAGCGGAGCGGCGCGCCGAGCGAAATCGGCAACCTGCTGCTCGCTTACTACGAGAACGGCAAGCTGCATTACGCCGGCGCGCTCGGCACCGGCTGGAGCGCGGAGGACAGCCGTGGACTGCGCGCTCAGCTCGCAAAACTTGTGGTGGACGAACCGGCAATCGACCCGCAACTCGCCAGGCCGGGACGCTGGTCGCGGCGCACCGGCGCCGCCCGCCACTGGCTAAAGCCCGAAGTCGTCGTCGAGGTTGTTTTTGGCGAATGGACGCCCGACGGCCACATTCGTCACGCCAGCTTTCGCGGCGTGCGGCTCGACAAGCCGGCGAGCGCCGTGACCCGCGAGCGCGCCCGCGCGCCCGAGGCGGCGCCCGCGCCATCCGCTGCAGCCGTTGCCGCGCGGGTGAAGAGCATCAAGGTGAGTAATCCCGACCGCATCATCGATCCGTCGACCGGCGCCAAGAAGGTGCAACTCGTCCGCTACTACGAGAGCGTCGCCGAGTGGATGCTGCCGCACCTCAAAGAGCGGCCGATTTCGCTGCTGCGCGCGCCCGACGGCATCGACGGCCAGCATTTCTTCCAGAAACACGCCGAAGTCAAAATGCCCGGCATGAAGGAGCTCGATCCCGCCCTGTGGCCCGGGCACTCGGCGCTTCTCGCCGTCGACAGCGTCGAGGCGCTGGTTTCCGCGGCGCAGATGAACACCGTCGAATTTCATACCTGGAACTCGACGATCAAACGGATTAACGAACCCGACCGCATGATTTTCGACCTCGATCCGGGGCAGGGGGTCACCTGGTCGCATCTGCAGGAAGCGGCAGAGCTTATGCGCACCCTGCTCAGCGAACTGGGCCTTAACGCCTGGCTCAAGACCTCGGGCGGAAAAGGCCTGCACGTCGTCGTCCCGCTCGCGCGCAAGTTCGACTACGCGGTGGTCAAGGGTTTCTCGCAAGCGATCGTCCAGCACATGGCCAAAACGATTCCGCAACGCTTTGTCGCCAAGTCGGGCGGCGCCAACCGGGTGGGGAAAATTTTCATCGACTATCTGCGCAACGGCCACGCGCAGACGACGGTTGCCGCCTTCTCGGCGCGCGCCCGCCCGGGTATGGGCGTCTCGATGCCGGTGAGCTGGGAGCGGCTGCCGACGCTGAAAAGCGCCGCGCAATGGACAATCGCCAGCGCGCGCGAATATCTCTCGTTCGAGAAGGACGATCCGTGGGCGGCGTACTGGAAAAGCCGACAGAGCATCACCCGGGCGATGCAGGCGCTCGCTTATAAGCCCTGAAGCGTCGCCGGTGCGGGCCCAGCTGCTTCGCCGCCGTTCTGTAGTCCGCATCTGATCGCAAGCCGATACTTCCGACGTCACCGATGACGCGCAAGAGCGTATGCGCGCCGGCGAACGTCAGTCAACAAAGCCATTGGTCGCCGCGCAACCCATGGGTTATGAGTTAACCGGGAACGCCGGAGCGCGCCAATTCGGCAGCGGGACGACGGCTTGCAATTCGGCTGTTGACTATTGTGGTACTACCGTATTACTGTATTACAAATCAGCGAATCAAAGACACCACACGCGCCGCTTTAGCGACGAAAAGCACTTTCGACGGGGTTGTTCAATGAAGATCGGGCTCGCCAGCTTCGCATTCCGCTGGGCCTTCAAGGCCGGGATGAGCGTCGACGCTTTCCTCATCCGGGCGGCCGCCATGGGCGCCGACGTGGTGCAGCTTTGCGAGAACGCAGGGCTCGACCGGCTCGACGAGCGCGGCTTGCGCGAACTTGCACGACACGCCGGGAACCTTGGCCTTGCTCTCGAATGTGGAGGCAGCGGCGGCGCGCTCGGCCAAATGGAAGCCGGCATCCGGCGCACGGCGTGCTTAC
>JBBRXI010000311.1:0-3469 GCA_038248575.1 Burkholderiales bacterium
AATTACCTTGTCAATAGGCAAACTATTCAACTACACGTGCCACTACAACAATTTCCTGAAATCCCACGATAACCCGTTGATTTCAGGCACCGTCATTGCAAAAAATTGTCATTTTTCGCCACAAACTGCGGAACTCGGGGGAGCAGCGAGAGCCCATCATCCATTCATGGGTCATCGATTTCGGCGGTCACGTATGCGAAATCGCGGTAGCGCGAATTCCGTCAATGGACGATCCGACAGATAAACCAACGCCGGCCAGCCACCTAAGCGCGAGTTGATCGACTTCCATAGTTATCGTCGCCGCCACCGCCGGCTGCGTGACATTGTTCCAGAGCAGATACTCGGTATCGCCAGCCGGAGCGCCGAGCGCCTCGTAAGCCTCCGCCATGATCGGCACATGGTCGCCAAACCAGCACAACGAAGCCGGCCGATCGAGACGCGCGAGCGTTTCGCGCAGCGTCGCGAGCATCCGATCGGCGTTGCGCAGATGCCGCAGATAGATTGTCAGATCTTCGCAGCCGGGTGGCGGCGTGGCGTCGTAGAGCGCGCGAACGTCGTCCGCAGTCGCTGTCTCGAGGTGCAGCGGGCCGTGGTTTTCCATCGTGATGACGTATATGAAAATCGGCTCGTCGGCATTGGTAACGAGTTCGCAGACGTGACGCGCGAGCGCTTCATCGCCGATATACGGTCCGCAACGCTCGCTGCCGGCAAAGCTGCGAATATCGATGAACGCGTCAAAGCCGAGCGCCGGCATCACCTTGTTGCGGCCATAGAAGCTGGCCGCGTAGGGGTGCACGCAGACCGTCCGGTAGCCGAGACGCTTGAGGTGGCTGGCAAGACTCGCGATGCCGTTGCCGACAAGCTTCCGGTAGGGGTTGAAGCGATGGACGCCGAGACGGCTCGCCTCGATGGCTGACAGGAAAGCGAACTCGCTGCGCACGGTATTGGCGCCCCAGGCCGGCACCCTGAGTTTGCCGTGCGCGAAAGCCGAACGTTTGAGCGCGTCGAACTCGCCGAGAACGTCGCTGCGAATGCCAGCAAAAAGCGGCCGCGGATCGAAGAATGATTCGCTTTGCACGGCGACGAGATGGGGGCGGGGTTCGCCGGCCGGCGCGCCTATGAAGTCGAATGGCGAGCACAGCACAAGCTCTTCCCGTTCGGCGCGCGCGTAACACCAGAGGCTCGCAAGCAGGCCGAGACGGTGAAGGTCGTGCTGCGGGTCGAAAGTCGGCACGAGGCGCGCGCGGTTGCCACCGACGAGCAGTGCAACAGAAAGGGTGGCGAGGCCGGCGATCGCGCCGAGTTGTCCCGACCAGAGCCAGCGGTCGTCCGGAACGGCCTCGAGCCAGAGGCCGATCGCCAGTGCGGCGCCAAACCCCAGCGCCGCAGCGATCGCCTTGCCCCAGCCGAGAAACGGAATATAAAGGCGCGGGTGGCGCAGAGCGTCGGTGAAGTATTCGTAATCCTGAAAGACGAAGGGCTCGCGCAAGGACTTCGCCTTGGCGTTGCTGACGAGGACGACGAGCAGCAGAGCGGCGATGCCGATTGCGACGGCGAACCACGGCCGGCCAAGCAGCAACAGCAGGCCGCTAAACAAGCCGAACCAGATGCCGGCGTGCAAGGCAAAACTCGCCCTCGGCCGTTTGCGCAGCGGGGCGACACGTGGCTTTAGCAAGCGCTCGACACCCAGCGAAAGGGCAAGGCCGAGAACGGCAATCACGAGCGGGGCGAGCGCGCCGCTAACGCGCATCGGTGTAGCCCAGCGCGCGCACGATGCGCAAGGAGATCTGCGCCGGCAGCACGGCGAGAAACCAGGTGCCAAGATTCAAAGGAAAGGGAAAGCTAATGCGCGCGCAGTTTTTCGCGAGACCGCGGCGTATGCGCCGCGCCGCGCTGGCCGGATCGACGAGGAAGGGTTTCGGCCCCGGCATCGCACGGCACATCGGCGAATTGACGTAGCCCGGCATGATGACATTGACGTCGATACCCTCGGGTTCAAGCCAGCCGCGCAGCGCCTCGCCGTAGGCCTTGATCGCCGCCTTGCTCGCGCAATAGCTCGGCGTGACCGGCAGGCCGTAGTAGGCGGCGAGCGAGCTTACCAGGGCGATCTGGCCGCTGCCGCGCGCGCGCATCGCCGGCAGCAGCGCGTCGACGAGCGCGATGACCGCGCGCAGGTTGGTGTCGAGCAGCGCCGTAATATCTTCCCAGCACTCGCCAGCGCCGTCGGCGCCGATATCGATGTTCATGCCGGCGTTGGCGATAACGAGATCGGGCGAAAATTCTGCCGCCAGATTTCTCACCCATTGGCGCAAGCGCTCCGTTTCGCGCACGTCGAAACAAAAGACCTGCGCGTCGGCGCCGCGTTGCCGGCATTCAGTTGCCAGTGCATCGAGTACCGACTGCTTGCGTCCATGCAGCAGCAGTGTCACGCCGGGCGCCGCGTACTCGCGCGCCAACGCGCCGCCGATCGCGCCGCTCGCGCCGGTGATAAAAATACAGGCCGGTGTCTTCACGGCAGTTCCTGCTGCGGCAAACGCGCCCTGTCGTGATCGGCTGCGAATTCGATGTCGCAGTCTTCGGGGTCAGCATGTCTACGCGCACACCTTTCTTTCCAAGACCAGCCGAGAACCATACCAAATCCCGCACACACAGTGAGGTTGAGCGGAATCAGGAAGTAATTCTCTTCCTCTATTGCCACGAAAATTGCCAGCAACGAATAACAAAAAGTGAATAACTCACCGGCCAGCAGGACAGAATTGATACGCGGCATCACCGAGCGATGCTCGTCCTGGTTCTTGGGGGTGCGATGAAAATCGCCATACACGCCAAATAAAGCCCGGATGCCACCAGCGAAGTAATACCAGGACATGGGCAGGAACATGGCGACATAAAGATACGTGTGCCATAGCGTGCGCGCTATGCCAGGCATTTCCTCGAACCGCGCGCCCTTGCGTGCGCCAAAAGCGTTGTTGATCGCCCAGATCGCAACCAGCCCAAAGAAGGCCATCGCCACCCAGTGGATAGACGTTCCGTCAAAATCAACGAGATAGTTCAAGGGCAAGCTCAACAGCACCAGCACGTAGATCGACGCCAGCAGCACCGACGAGAACATCATCGAAATCGCATGCAGTCTTCTTAACACCGGCATGGGTTGCCTGAGCATCTGCCTGACATGCTTGAAGCCGCTGTGAATGAGCCCGCGGCCCCAGCGCTCGCGTTGCACGCGAAACGCGCTGGCGGTCTCGGGCAATATCGACATCGAAACCACGTCGCGTAGATAGGCGTACTTCCAATCGCCAAACTGCGCCCGGTAACCGAGGTCGACGTCCTCGGTTACGGTCGTCGCGTTCCAGCCTCCGAGGGCGACGACACATGCCTTGCGCCAGACACACGAACTGCCGCTTAAGGAGGCCATATCGCCATCCTCGCTCAGGCCCACCGTGACATATTGCTGATGTCCCATTTCCAT
>JBBRXI010000312.1:0-3435 GCA_038248575.1 Burkholderiales bacterium
CAGGTGAACCGGGACGGCCGCCCGTACATCGAGCTCACGGTCAAGGACAGCGGACCGGGACTGCCGCCTGAGGTGCTCGCCAATCTATTCACGCCAGGCGCGAGCAGCAAGGGCGAAGCGCGCGGCCTGGGCCTGTGCATCGTGCATGAACTCGTCAAAAAAGCCGGCGGCTTTATTACCTGCCGTAGCGGCGGCAAGGGAACGGCATTCGAAATGTTGTTTCCGGTACGTCAGCGGGCGCCGCAAATGGCTGGCGATTTGGTGATTCAATGACCAGCGTGATAACAGCCGACGATTCGGCGGCACTCGCCCTGGCTCTGAGCGGTGCCGACTTCAGCGACGCGCACGGGCTCGAAAGATCGGCCCGCCTGCTCCTTGTCGACGACGAGCCGCGGCTGCTCAGCAGCCTGTGCGAATTGCTCGAGGACTGCGGCCACCAGCTGTCGACTGCCACCTGCGGCGCCGAGGCGATCGTCCATCTGGGCAAGCGGCACTTCGACCTGGTTCTGCTCGATCTACGCCTGCCCGATCTTTCCGGACACGAGATCATGGACTACATCAATGCCAAGGGCATTGACTCCAAAGTCATCGTGCTAAGTGGCGACCGCGGCATTGAGGCGGCGATCGGCGCCTTGAAGCGTGGCGCCTACGACTATCTGCGCAAACCCTATTCGCACATCGAACTGCGCCAGACGATCGATAACGCGCTGCGTCAGAAGCGTCTTGAAAGCGAAAATCTGAACATTGCCCGCCGTCTCGAATGTTCGGAGAAACTGCACCGCTATCTCGTCGATAGCTCGCCGGATATCATTTACACCATCGACCAGGAAGGGCGCTTCACCTTCGTCAATAAGCGCATGCACCAGTTGCTCGGTTTTGCCCGCGACGATCTCATCGGCAAGCACTATTCAACGTTGATCCACGACGAAGACATCGAGCGCGCGCGCTATGTCTTCAACGAACGACGGGTTGGCGAACGCGCTTCGCGCAACGTCGAACTGAGCCTGAAAAGTGCCAGCCACAATGACGTAGAGCGCACTTTCGACAACGCGCTGATTACCATTTCGTTCAATTCGACCGGTATGTATTCGTGGGCCCCGGAGGAGAGCAAGCGCGAGTTTTTCGGAACCTATGGCGTTGCCCGCGACATCACCGACCGTAAACGCGCCGAAGAACTCATTTCTCACCAGGCCTACCACGACATTCTGACCGACCTGCCTAACCGCATTCTGTTCCGTGACCGGCTCGGCCTCGCGGTAATCCAGGCCAAGCGCAAAGATAGCCAACTGGCGGTGATGTTCGTCGATCTCGACCGCTTCAAACTGGTCAACGACACCCTCGGCCACGTCAAGGGCGACGAATTGCTGCAACAGGCGGCGACCCGCCTCAAGGAATGCCTGCGGCGCGGTGACACGCTGGCGCGGCTTGGCGGCGACGAATTCACCGCCGTCCTCCCGGAGTTGCGCGACAAGGTCGACGCCGAGATCATCGCCAACAAATTTCTCGAGACGCTGCGCCAGCCGTTCACGCTCGACGGCCACGAAGTTTTCATTTCGGCGAGCATCGGCATCGCCCTCTTTCCCGACGATGGCGACTCGATAGACCAGCTCCTGCGTCATTCCGACATGGCTATGTACCACGTCAAGGCGCAGGGGAAGAACGGTTATTGCTTTTACGACGGCTCGATGCTCGCCGCCTCCTGTCAGAAAATCGCGCTGGACCTCAGCCTGCGGCAGGCGCTCGCCAACGACGAGCTCGAGATGTTTTACCAGCCGCAGATCGACGCGCCGAGCGGCAGGATCGTCGGCGCCGAAGCGTTGATGCGCTGGAACCATCCCGAGCGCGGTCTGCTGAGCGCCAGCGAATTCCTGCCGTCGGCCGAAGAAAACGGCCTGATGATCCCGCTCAGCGACTGGATGCTCGAGCGGCTGTGCCGCGATCTCCGTCAGTGCAACGCGCTCGGCGGTGAGCCGCTCCGGCTCTCGCTCAATATTTCGCCGCACTATCTCGACCGTCGCGAGTTCTTCGACAAGATGCGCGATACGCTCGCGCGCCACGCCATCCCGGCCGCGCAGATCGAGGTCGAGATCACCGAGAATATCTGCATCCGCAACCCGCAACACGCGATCGAACAGCTCAATAAGCTCTGCCAGCTCGGTGTCAGCGTCGCCATCGACGATTTCGGCACCGGCTATTCATCGCTCTCGTACCTGCACCGCTTTCCGGTGCACACGATCAAAATCGACCAATCCTTCGTCAAGGAAATCCAATCGGAGAGCGGTCATTTCCCGGTCGTTCTGGCGATCATTTCGATCGCCCGCGGCCTTGGCCTCAAACTCGTCGCCGAAGGGGTGGAAACCGACGTGCAGGCGCGTTACCTCGAGCAGTCGGGGTGTACGACAATGCAGGGCTATCTGTATTACCCGGCGCTGCCATGCGGCCAGTTGATCGAGTTGCTGCACGCGCAGGGTAGCGAGAAGAAGCAGCGCGCCCTCGCCCACTGAGGCGCGCGCCAGTCAAGCCAGTCAGCGCGTCGGCTGCGAGCCTTCGCCAGCGGCTGCCGGCTTGCCAATGAGCCGGGCGATCAACATCCCGAGTTCGTAGAGCAGACAGAGCGGGATCGCCAGCATGAGCTGGGAAATCACGTCGGGCGGGGTGAAGATCGCGCCGACGACGAAGGCGCCGACGATCACGTAAGGTCGCCACTCGCGCAGGGTGGCGAGTTCGACGATGCCCATCCTGACCAGCACGACGACAATGACCGGCACTTCGAAGGTCACGCCGAAGGCGATGAAGGTGCTCATCACGAAGCTCAGGTATTTCTCGATGTCGGTCATCCAGGCAACGCCCTCGGGCGCGATCCGCGACATGAAACCGAAAACGGTCGGAAAAACCAGGAAATACGCGAACGCCATGCCGATGAAAAAAAGCAGGACGCTGGCCGCAACAAGCGGTATCGCCAGGCGCTTTTCATGCGCGTACAGGCCCGGCGCGACGAAGGCCCAGACCTGATAGAGCACGTAGGGCAAGGCAATCAGGAAGGCGACCATCAGCGCGACCTTCATCGGCACCAGGAAAACGCCGACCACGTCGGTGGCAATCATCTGGCCGCCGGCCGGCAACGTCGCGAGCAGCGGCTGCGCGAGCAGCGCGTAGAGTTCCTTGGCCCACGGAAAGAGGCAGACAAAGACGATGCCGATCGCCAGCAGGGAACGGATCAACCGGTCACGCAACTCGAAAAGATGCGAAAGAAAGGAGTCTTCGCTGCCGCTCATCGCCGCCTCAAGCCTTCGCCCTGGGCGCGCCGGGCGTGTGCACCGGGACGGTCGTTTCGCCGGTCGCTTCGTCGACCATTCCGCCGGCTACCTGGCCGCCCGTTTCGCCGGCCGTTCGAGTCACTGCTCGGCCGATCGTTTCAGCGCTCGGCGCAAGCGC
>JBBRXI010000313.1:0-3434 GCA_038248575.1 Burkholderiales bacterium
ATCTGGCGTTACAATCCGTTACGTACCCGGATAGGCAAAGGGCCAATCCCGGGCATCGGTAGCTACCCGTCGCTTTGACGGCCGTTCGGCGGCAGCGCTCTGCGGGTTTCGGTGACCTCGTTGTCGAGGTTTGCCGTTGTTTCTGATAATCAAGGAAGGGTAAACATGTTGATCAGCAGGAAAATATGGCTGCTCGTGGCGATCGCCATGGCCACTTGTGCGGCGGTTTCGATCTTCGGGCTTTACGGGCTCAGGAGTGTCAATTCCAACGTCGTTGAAATTGCCGAGCATGCGGTTCCCTCCGTGCTCCGCGTCAGCGACTTGCGCAGCAGCTATCTCGGAGTTATTCCGCTGATTTATAACCTTGCGACGACGACCGACGCCGAACAAGGTAAAGAGCTCGACAAACGCATCATGGCGATCAAAGACACGTTGGTTAAGCAAATCATCGACTATTCGGCACTGACGACCGACGAAGGGCAAAAGAGCGCGCTCGAAGAAGCCCAGCTCGGGCTTGTCTCTTTCGTTACCAAGGTCAAGCAGGTCAGCACGCTGGCCGCCATGGGCGAGACGGCGATGGCGCTGGCGCTGATACAACGCGATATCGGTCCCTTGCACCTCAGCCTCTCGGCGGCTTTCGACAAACTCGTCAAGCACGATACCGAGCGCGTCGGCAGTGTCGCCGCGTCGGCCGAGGAGACGTTCCGCCGGACGATGGCCATCACCATCGGCGCCGCGCTCGTCGGCCTGACGCTGATTGGCGTCATGGGTTTCATGTTCGGACGGGCGATCACGGTGCCCTTGGGCGCGATGCAAAAGGCGATCACGCGCACGGCCAGCGAACTCGATTTCACCGATTCGATCGCCATTCGTTCGAACGACGAAATCGGCCGCACGCTGCACGCCTACAACGAGTTGCTCGCCCGCTTGCGCACGAGCTTTGGCGAGATCCAGGCGGCGTCGTCGCGGATGGCCAACATCACCGCCGAAGTCAACCGCAGCTCGAGCGAGATTTCCGACAACTCGCAGGCGCAGAACGACGCCTCGTCGGACATGGCCGCGGCGATCGAGGAACTCACCGTCAGTCTCTCGATGGTCTCCGGCCAGGCGCAGGAAGCGAGCCGGCACACGCAGCGATCGCGCGACACCGCCGATCACGGCGCGAGCGTCATCCTGTCGACGGTGCAGGGTATCCAGACGATATCCGAATCGGTGCGCCAGACCGCGACGCGGATCGACGCGTTGCGTATCGACAGCGAGCGCATTTCGTCGGTCGCCAACATCATCAAGGAGATCGCCGAGCAGACCAATCTGCTGGCGCTCAACGCGGCGATCGAAGCGGCGCGCGCCGGCGAACAGGGTCGCGGTTTCGCGGTCGTCGCCGACGAGGTGAGAAAGCTTGCCGAGCGCACGTCCAAATCGACGCAGGAGATTTCGACCTTGCTCGCCCAAATGCAGAGCAGTGCCAAGCAGGCCGTCGACAGCATGGGCGCCGCAGTGCGCGAGGTTGATCTGGGCGTCGAGAATGCCCAGCGTGCCGGGCAATCGATTCAGGACATCAAGCAAGGGTCGAGCACGGTGGTCGGCGCCGTCGAGGAAATCTCCGAAGCGGTGCGCGAGCAGAGCGCGGCGACCACCGCCATTTCGCAGCGCATCGAGCAGATCGCCCAGATGACCGAGCGCAACACCGTCGCCGTGCAGAACACCGCCGATTCGGTGCATCGCATGAGTGCCATGAGCCAGGAAATCGCCACCGCGCTGGCCGCCTACAAGGTCTGACCGCCTGCCGCGCGGCGCTCGCGTCACGGCAAAAAAATGGGCCGCCGGTCGAAAAACCGGCGGCCCTGTCTATTGCCGCGTCGTTTACGCCGCGGCCAGCGCCTGGTCGAGGTCGGCGAGCAGATCGTCAATATGCTCGATGCCGACCGAGAGACGGATCATGTCTTCGGAAACGCCAGCCTTCTTCATTTCCTCGGGCCCGAGTTGACGGTGCGTCGTCGACGCCGGATGGCAGGCGAGTGACTTCGCGTCGCCGATGTTCACGAGACGCGTGAATAGTTGCAGTGCGTCCTGGAAGCGGCCGCCGCCGGCAAAACCGCCCTTGACGCCGAAGGTCAGGATTCCCGACGCCTTGCCGCCCATGTATTTCTGCACCAGGCCGTGATCCCGGTGATCGGGCAATCCGGCGTAATTGACCCACGAAACCTTGGCGTGGCCCTGCAGGAATTGCGCGACCTTGAGCGCGTTGTCGCAAATCCGGTCCATGCGCAGCGCCAGTGTTTCGAGTCCCTGCAGGATCAGGAAAACGTTGAACGGCGAAATCGCCGCGCCCATATTGCGCAGCGGAACGACGCGCGCGCGGCCGATATACGCGTTTGCTCCGAGCGCTTCGGTATAGACGACGCCATGGTAGGAGACGTCGGGTTCGTTCAAGCGGCGAAAACGCGACTTGTGCTCGGCCCACGGGAATTTGCCGCTGTCGACGATGATGCCGCCGATCGAATTGCCGTGCCCGCCGATGTACTTGGTCAGCGAGTGGACGACGATGTCGGCGCCCCATTCGAAGGGCCGGCAGAGGTAAGGCGAGGGGACGGTGTTGTCGACGATCAGCGGAATGCCCTTGCGGTGCGCGATTTCAGCAAGCTTCTCAAAATCGGTGATGTTGCCGAGCGGGTTGCCGACCGATTCGCAGAAGATCGCTTTGGTCTTGTCGTCGATCTGTTCTTCAAAGGTCGCCGGGTCGCGGTAGTCGGCAAAACGCACGTTAATGCCGTATTGCGGCAGCGTGTGCGCGAAAAGATTGTAGGTGCCGCCGTAGAGCGTCGACGCCGAAACGATGTTGTCGCCGGCTTCGGCGATGGTCATGATTGAATAGGTGATCGCCGCCTGTCCGGAAGCCAGCGCCAGCGCCGCCGTATGCGGGAAATTGATGCCCTCGATCGCCGCGACGCGCTTCTCGAGAACGTCCTGCGTCGGGTTCATGATGCGCGTATAGATGTTGCCGGCCACCTTGAGGTCGAAAAGGTCGGCGCCGTGCTGGGTGCTGTCGAACGAGTACGAGGTCGTCTGGTAGATCGGTACGGCGACGGCCTTGGTCGTCGGTTCCGGACTGTAACCGGCGTGGATGGCGAGGGTTTCGAGTTTCATGGGCACTCCGCTGGCGGTGTGGTTTCGGGATGAGAATCTTAGCACCTGACGCAGCAGAAGCTGCGGCTGCGGTGCGCGGATTGGCGCCGCTGGGGCGCTTCTGTCAAGGACACGCCAAGGCAGCCAATTCTTGCTTCGGGCGGCACCCGAGAGGAATTTATCGCGAGGCTGCCGGCGGTCGCTGGCTCGGGGCGTCCCCCAAGGGGACTTCCTCATAAGCCAGCGTGCGCTGGCTCAGGGCGTCCCCCAAGGGGACTTCCTCATAAGCCAGCGTGCGCTGGCTCAGG
>JBBRXI010000314.1:0-3417 GCA_038248575.1 Burkholderiales bacterium
CAGGGCGATGGCGGACGCCGAGATGCCCTCGGCGCGGCCGACGAAACCCAGGCCTTCGCCGGTTTTCGCCTTGACGTTGACGCAGTTCTCGGCGAGTTCGAGATCGGCGGCGATGTGGGCGATCATGCGCGGAATGTGCGGCGCCATTTTCGGCCGCTCGGCGTTGATCGTCGAATCGACGTTCACGATGCGCCAGCCGGCGAGCGCGAGTTTTCCGTGTGTTGCGCGCAAGAGGGCGCGGCTGTCGGCGCCGCGATAGCGCTCGTCGCTATCGGGGAAATGCCGGCCGATATCGCCGAGACCAGCGGCGCCGAGCAGCGCGTCGATGATCGCGTGCACCAGCACGTCGGCATCCGAATGGCCGGCAAGACCGAGCAGATGCGGGATGTGCACGCCGCCGATGATCAGCTTGCGGCCGCTGACGAGGGCGTGGGTGTCGCAGCCTTCGCCGACGCGGATCATGCGCTTCTCCCTTGCAGTATGAGTCGTGCCAATTCGAGGTCGGCGGCGTAGGTGACTTTGAGATTATGCGTATCACTGCGCACCAGACGCGGCCGCCGGCCAGTGGCTTCGATCGCGCTCGCCTCGTCGGTGACGCCGGGACTGGCGGCGAGTGCCTGGCGCAGCAGCGCGTAACGGAACATCTGCGGTGTCTGCGCCTGCCACAGGCCGTCGCGTGACTCGGTCGCGGCGACGCACTGGTCGGCGTCGGCGCGCTTCAAGGTATCGGCGACCGGGACGGCGAGCAGGCCGCCGACCGGATCGTCGGCAAGTTCGTCGCACAGCGCGGCGAGCATCGCCTGCGACAGGCAGGGGCGCGCTGCGTCATGGATTAGCACCCAGTCGTCGTCGGCGAGGCCGGTCAGCGCCGCGAGGCCGTTGGCGACGGTTGCGCTACGCGTCGCGCCGCCGCAAAAAATCGTGTGCAGCTTGGCGCCGAGGCCTGACCAGTCGAAAGAGCCCCACCACGCGTCGCCCGGCGCCAGGATGACGCCGACACGGTCGATACGCGGGCAGGCGCACAAGGCGGCGAGCGCGTGATAGATCACCGGCCGGCCGGCGAGTTCGAGGTACTGCTTGGGAATTTCGGCGCCGAAGCGCGCGCCGCTACCGGCGGCAGGAACGAGGGCGTAATGGCGTGGCATGCCGCGATTCTAGCGGAAAGCCGGTTACGCGCCCGATTCGCTTCGCCAAGAAGACGGCTAGTGATCCTTTGCAGATTGCCGCAGTTTGCGATACAGCGTGCGTTCGCTCACCCCGAGCTTGCCGGCAAGTTCCTTGCGCGTGCCGCGATGGCTGGCCACCGCTTTATGTAACAGATCGGTTTCAATCGCGCGCAGCGTCGCCGGCGCGACCAGGCCGGCGTCCTCCGTCGACTGCCGTGCGATCGGCGTGTCCGCCGCGCCGGTCAGACCGGACAGGTGCTCGGGCCCGATAATCTCGCCGTCGCACATGACGCTTGCCCGTTCGAGTATGTTGCGCAGTTCGCGAACATTGCCCGGGTAATCGTAGGCGACGAGCAGAACGAGCGCCGCTTGTGAAATACGCAAAGTGCGCGAACGCGCAACGCGCCGGAGCAGCGTGTCGACGAGCATCGGCAGGTCCGTGCGCCGATCGCGCAAACGTGGCAATGAGATTTCAAAAATGTTGAGGCGGTAATACAAATCCTGGCGAAAGCGCGACGCCGCAACTTCGTCATCCAGCCGGCGGTTTGTCGCCGAGACGATGCGTACGTCGGCGCGCCGAACTTCGGTTCCGCCGACTCGCCGGTAAGTCCCCGTCTCGATCAAACGCAGCAGTTTGACCTGCATGAGTATCGGAATGTCGCCGACTTCGTCGAGAAAAAGCGTGCCGCCGTTGGCCGTCTCGATCAGGCCATACTTGAGCGCTGCGGCACCTGTGAACGCGCCTTTCTCGTGCCCGAACAACTCGCTTTCAAAAAGCGCATCGGGCAAACCCGAGCAATCGACGACGACGAAAGGGCGGGTAGCGCGCGGACTTGCATCGTGGATGGCCCGCGCCACGAGCTCCTTGCCCGTCCCCGTGGCACCCTCGAGAAGGACCGTCGTCTCGGTCGGCGCGACGCGCGCGACCATTTGCAGCATGTGCGTGAAAGCCGGCGAGCGTCCGACGAGTCCGTCATTGCCGGCGAGCGCGCGCGCTACGGCAAGCGGCTCCAATTTCTCGACGAAGTAAGCGACTTCGCCATGCTCGTCGACTATCGGAGCCAGTTCGATGTTCTCGTAGGTCTCGCCGGTAGGCGTGTAATGCAGGTGCACGACGCGCTCGCGCTGACCGGACAAGACGCAGAGCGCCATCGGGCACGACTCTCCGGCCTGGTCGCAGGGCACATGGTAGTGATGCGAAACCTCGAAGCAGCTGCGTCCGACCACGTCGTGCGCATCGCCGCACTTGGCGCGATAGGCCGAGTTGGCGGCGAGAATCCGGTGCCGTCGATCGACGATGATGTGCGGTTCGCTGGCGCTTTCGAGATACGCGACCAGCTCTTCGGAGAATTGTTTTCTATCCGCCATCGCTCTGCCACTTTCGTCGCTCGGACTGTCACTTCTTGTATCAGTTGGCAGAGAGGCCGTCAAGGCTTACGCTATTTTCGAACGTAACTCCTTGAATTGTTTATAAAGTTGTTAATGGACGGTGTGGCCCCGTTCATGCTCTTCCGGAGGCATGCACATCCGATCGACAGGCCATGACTTCCCCCTGTGAAATTAGCGACAGCGCACGCGTTCTTCCCGGGCGTAGGCGCGCCGGCGAATCGCCGTACTTGAGCGCGCTGGCAAGTACGGCCTTGCCTCCGAGCGATCTTGCGCACCTCATCGTTGAAGGCTTGTTCAGCCTCGTCTTTCCCGACCCACACGCGCGCCTGCGCTTGGGTTTGAAAGCGATCAGTCGCTGCCGGCGCGACACGCCGGCCTGGTACATCTGGACGATAGCCCAGCGCGGCGCGTTCGAGGTGGCATTTCTGCCCGGCGCGGCCGACCAGCCCGACGGCGCGCTGCTCGCGCTGCGTTACTTCCCCGAGCCGGGCGAGGCCGTTTTCACCCGCTTCGCGCCGCCCGAGCAGCAGGCTCGACTGTCGCCACTCTTTGATGCCACCGGCACGCCGGCAACGGATTCGAGCGCGCAACTCGACCCGAGCCTGCAACTCGACCCTAGCCTGCAACTCGACCCTAGCCTCTTCCACGTCGGCACGTTAACGATCGTTCCGCAAGGTGAAAACCATGTCGGGCTTTGCCTTAGCGCACAGGACAAGTGGCTCGAGCATGTGCGCTGCGAAAACGACTGGCGAACGCGTCGCGACGTACCGGGCCTCAGTTTGGCCCTGGCCGTACTCGACCCGCTCGTCTGCGGCCTGAGCTACCTCGGACGGCAGCCGCCGGGGCGCGTGCGCGCTTGGCG
>JBBRXI010000315.1:0-3416 GCA_038248575.1 Burkholderiales bacterium
AGCAAGGCGGTGATCAACCACCTGCTGGCCGGACGCATCGCGGCCGGCGCCACGGTCGAAAAAGAAGTGCCCACCGCGCTCGGCCAAGGCGCTTTCGTTCATTATGAAATGGCCAATACCGACTTTGGCACGACGCAGCGCGTCGTCGCGGAGATTAATCGCGAGATGGGTTCAGGCACCGCGCAGGCGGTCGATGGACGCCTGATCCGCGTCAGCGCCCCCGAGGATGCCAACGCGCGCGTCGCCTTCATCGGGCGCGTCGAAAACCTTGAAGTGCGGCCGATGCGTCAGCTCGCCAAAGTGATCGTCAATCCGCGTACCGGTTCGGTGGTGATGAACCAGGCGGTAACGATCGAAACCTGTGCCGTTGCGCACGGCGCGCTCTCGGTGGTGATCAATACCGAGCCGCAAGTGAGCCAACCCAACCCGCTCGCCGCCGGGCAGACCGTCGTCACCGCGCAGTCGGAGATTGAAATCAAGCAGCCGGGCGGAGCGCTGATGCAGCTCAAGGCCAGCGTGAGCCTCGCCGAGGTCATCCAGGCGATCAACGCACTCGGCGCCAATCCGCAGGACCTCGTGTCCATACTGCAGGCGATGAAGGCCGCCGGCGCATTGCGCGCCGACCTCGAAGTGATCTAAAGCGCAAGGGCCGACAGGGGCGAAGTTCAAGTTCAAGTCCACCGCGGAGGCGCGGAGGCGCAGAGATTACGCAGAGAAGAGCAGCCAGCATCGCATTGCTTTGTATTTCTCTGCGTTTCCTCTGCGCCTCTGCGGTTAATGGTGAACTCTGGCCCATAACTTGCTCATAGTTCTCCATGAAATCCGACGCACTCACTTCCCAGCCCTTCGTTCTTGATCTCAAGGCGGGCGCCGATCTGCGCGCCAAGCTCAAGGACGATCCGCAGGGCGGCCTCAAGCAGGTGGCAAAGCAGTTCGAAGGCTTGTTGCTGCAGATGATGTTGAAAAGCATGCGCGAGGCGAGCCCGCAGGATGGCCCGATGGACAGTGATCAGACGCGCTTTTTCACTTCGATCATGGACCAGCAGCTCGCCCAGAACCTCGCGGGACAGGGCAAGCTCGGCTTTGCCAAGCTGATCGAACAGCAGCTCGGGCGCAACCAAGGGGCGGGCGCGCCGCTCGATCTGGCGAGGCCGCTCGAGGCGCTGCAGCAGAGCCTTGGCGCGCGCCAGGCGGCAAATTCTGCCGGGGTCTATGGCAGCAGCGCGGGTAGTAACGCCGGCAGCGCCGGGGCCAACGCCCGCAGCGGCACGGGCGCCGAGCGGGTGCGCAGCGCGCCGGCCGCTGCGCTCGGCAGTCCGGGCGGCAACAACGGTTTCGTCAACCGCATCTGGCCGCACGTGCTCGAGGCGGCCAGGGCGATCGGTGTTCCGCCCCAGTTCCTCGTCGCTCATTCGGCGCTCGAAAGCGGCTGGGGCAAGAGCGAAATTCGCACCGCCGACGGCGCGCCGAGCTTCAACATATTTGGCATCAAGGCCGGGCGGAACTGGCAGGGCGCTTCGGTCGACGTGCCGACCACCGAATACGTCAACGGCGTCGCCCAGTCGGTGCGCGAAAAATTCCGCGTCTACGGCTCGTACGCCGAGGCCTTTCGCGACTACGCCAACCTGCTCAGGAACAACACGCGCTTTTCGGGCGTGCTCGGCCAGCAGGACGGCGGCCAGTTCGCTCGCTCGCTGCAGCAGTCGGGCTACGCCACCGATCCGGCGTACGCCGACAAGTTGTCGCGCATCATTAACGGAACGATGCTGCGTCAATCGCTGCTCGGTTAGGCGGCAACCCTCAATAATCCGGCGAATTGGCCGTTAGTGTGGTGAACAGGAGTCAGTGCGATGGGAACAGGGATCATCAATACGGGCATCAGCGGTCTGCAGGTCGCGCAGCTCGGCTTGCTCGCCGCCGGGCACAACATCACTAACGCCAATACAGCGGGCTTTACCCGCCAGCGCACGATCCAGGCGTCCAATATAGCGATGCTCACCGGCGCCGGCTTCATTGGCCAGGGCGCGCACGTGGCAACGGTCGAACGCATGTACGACAGTTTCCTCTCGGCGCAGGTGAATCGTTCGCAGACCGCAAGCAGCGAACTCGAGACGTATTACACGCAGCTCAAGCAGATCGACAATATGCTGGCTGACCCCAGCGCCGGTATGTCTCCCGCCCTGCAGAGTTTTTTCACCGGCGTCCAGCAGGTTGCTGCCAACCCGTCGCAGTTGCCATCGCGTCAGGCGCTCATTTCGTCGGCACAGGCGCTGGTTGCGCGCTATCAAAACATCGGCAACCGCATTGGCGAGATTTATGACGGCATGAACAGCCAGATCGCCACGGCGGTTGCGTCAATCAATTCGTACTCGACCGAGATCGCCAATCTCAACCAGAGCATCGTCGTCGCCGGATCGGCGATCAACCAGCCGCCCAACGACCTGCTCGACCAGCGCGATCAACTGATTCTCGAGCTCAACACGCTCATCCGCGTGACCACGACGACGAACACCGACGGCACCTTCAACGTCTATATCGGCAACGGCCAGCAACTGGTGACCGGGGCGCAAGTGTCGACCATGACGGCGCTGCCGTCGGTTGCCGACCCGTCGCGCTATGCCGTCGGCCTGAAAACAGCCGGCGGTACGCAGGAGTTGCCCGAATCGCTGATCGCCGGTGGCAGCCTGGGTGGTTTGTTGAGCTTCAGAAGCGGCTCGCTCGATCGTATCGCCAATGATCTTGGCCGCAACGCCGCTTCGCTGGCGCTCACCTTCAACGCGCAAAACGCGCTCGGTCAGGACCTGCTCGGCAACATCAAGGGTGACGCCAACTTCGTTGCCAACTTCTTTAACGTCCCGACACCGCAAGTCGTCGCCCGGACGTCGGTGCCGGCCTTGCCGACCGTTACCGTGAGCTATACGCCACCCGAATTCGACGGCAACTTCTACACCAATCTGACGAACAGCGATTATCGTCTGGACGCGAGCGCGGCCGGCGTGACACTGACCCGCCTCTCCGACGGCTTCACCTGGCCGCCGGCGGCCGATCTCGCCGCACTCAACACGCTGCTCGGAAGCTCGCAGGGCTTCACCTTCGGCCAGGGCGGCCCCCTACCCGCGCTGCCGGCCGGCGCCAGTTACCTGATCCAGCCAACGCGCAACGCCGCACAAAACATCGCGGTGAACTCCGTCGTTGCCAACGACACGCGTCTGGTTGCCGCCGCGGCGCCAATCCGTACGCAGGCCGCGGCTCAAAACACCGGCGGCGGCACGATCAGCGCCGGCAGCGTCGCCACCGGCTACGTCGCTCCGGCGGTCGCGGTGCCGATTACGCTGACCTTCAGCGGCGGGCAGCTGACCGGTTTTCCGGCCGGTGTGGTCAGCGTGACGAGCGGCGGAACGACGACCAATTACACC
>JBBRXI010000316.1:0-3408 GCA_038248575.1 Burkholderiales bacterium
AGCAACCCGCCGGCCAGCACGCCGCGCACCGGTTTGCGGTCGTCGGCCAGTACGCCGAGGACAGCGCCCGCGAGGACGCAGATCGCTGCCGACTGCCACGATTCTTGCGCCGCTGCTGATACCAGGTGCAGGGTTTCATCCGCCCCGAGTACCGCCTTGCGCGCGTCATTGGCGCCTTCAAATCCCGACTCCAGCAGTTCCTTGCTGTACGCCACGTTTTCTTTCACCCGCCCGGAAATGCTCATTTGGCAATACTCCTGTCTATACGTGGAAAAAACCGGCGGTCCGGTCGCGCAATGGTCGCTTGCGGATCACCAGCCGACAGTGCATCACATGCGCACGGCCGGCGTCAACTCTGTTCCGGCTTTTATGACAAGTGCCAGAAAAAGGGAGAACATGCGCCGCGGCGAGAACCGGCGACGAAAAGCGAGGCCGTCAGAGCACCTTGCCGGGGTTCATCAGGCCTTGGGGATCGAGCGCGCGTTTGATGGCGCGCATCAAGTCCATTTCCAGCCGGCTTTTGTAGCGCAGCAATTCTTCGCGCTTGAGTTGTCCGATGCCGTGCTCGGCGCTGATGCTGCCGCCGAGCTGGTGCACAATGTCGTGAACAATTTCGTTGACTTGCGGCGTCGCGGCAATGAACGCCGCGTTCTCGCCGGCCTCGGCCCTGGACTGGTTGTAGTGCAGATTGCCGTCGCCGACGTGCCCGAAGGTGACGATCCGGATTCCCGGGAAAGCCTGCTGCAGCGCGGCGTCAGCTCGTTCGACAAAGTCGCCGATGCGCGAGATGGGCAGCGAGACGTCGTGTTTGATGCTGATGCCGTCGATCTTCTGCGCTTCGCTGATGTTCTCGCGCAGGGCCCAGAGCCGTCTGGCCTGATCGACGCTCTGCGCGAGCACGGCGTCGGCGACCGTTCCGTTCACTAGCGCCTGTTCGAGAAACGCTTCGAGCGATGAATGCAAAGCCTGTTCGTCGCCCGCCCCGGACAGTTCGACAAGCAGGTGCCACGGGCTCTCGGAGAGCGGCGGCTGCGCTCCCGGAATATGTTTGAGGACGAGGCACAAAGAACTATTTGAAACGAGCTCGCAGGCGGTGAGCGCAGCGCCGAAGGCGGCTTGCAGGTCGGCGAGCAGCCGCACAGCGGAGCGCGGCGAGTCGATCGCCAGCCAGGCAGTGGCGGTCGCCAGCGGCAAGGGAAAGAGCTTCATGACGGCGGCCGTAATGATGCCCAGCGTCCCCTCGGCGCCGACGTAGAGCTGTTTGAGATCGTAGCCGGTGTTGTCCTTGCGCAGGCCGCGCAAACCATGCCAGATCTCGCCGCTGGGCAGAACGACCTCGATGCCGAGCGTGAGCTCGCGGGTGTTGCCGTAGCGCAGAACCTGGACACCACCGGCGTTGGTCGACAGATTGCCACCGATCTGGCAGCTGCCCTGCGCGGCAAGCGACAAGGGAAACAGCCGCCCGACCCCGAGCGCCGCTTCCTGGACCGACTGGAGGACGCAACCGGCTTCGACGGTGATCGTGTTGTTCGCCGGATCGACCTCGCGGATCCGATTCAGGCGCGACAGGCTGATCAGCACCGCCGTACCACTCATGTCGGGAATGCTGGCGCCGCAATGGCTGGTATTGCCGCCTTGGGGAACGATCGGGACGCCGTTCGCAGCGCAGGCGCGGACGAGCGCCGCGACTTCTTCGGCCGTTGCCGGGCGTACGATGCAGCGCGCGCTGCCGCGATAACGCCCGCGCCAGTCACGAAGATACGGCGCCATGTCGGGCGCCGCAGTGAGAACGTTATCGACGCCGACGAGCGCGGCGAACGCTTTGATCAGATGGTCTTGGGACAAGCGTGGACTCCGCAAAAAAATAGACCACAGAAAATACGCGGGAAACCTCAAAAACGAGACTGACTTTGTTGTCCTTCTCCGTGTGCTCGGTCCTTAGCTTCCGGCAACCACCGCGTACAGGTCGTGCTCGTCGGCATCGACCACTCGTACACGCAGGAAATCGCCGGCTTCGGCGGCGAAGAAATCGTTGATCAGGACCAGCCCGTCGATTTCCGGCGCGTCGGCTGACGAGCGCGCGATCGTTCCTTCGTCGTCGACAGCGTCGACAAGGACGTCGATCTCGCGGCCGATTTTCGCGGCAAGCAACTCGGCCGAAATGTCCTCCTGGACCTCCATCAGGCGCCGCCGGCGCTCATCGCGCACCTCGTCGGGAATGGCGCCGGCGATGGCGTTGGCCGTCGCGCCGTCGACTGGCGAATAGGCGAAGCAGCCGACACGATCGAGCCGCGCCTCCTCGATGAATTCGAGCAGTTCTTCGAACTCCGCTTCGCTCTCGCCGGGAAAACCGGCGATGAAGGTGCTGCGCAGCGTGATATCGGGGCAGACGGCGCGCCACGCCTTGATGCGTTCAAGGTTGTTCTCGGCGCTCGCCGGGCGCTTCATCGCTTTCAGAATACGCCGGTTGGCGTGCTGAAAAGGCACGTCGAGGTAAGGCAGGATCTTGCCTTCGGCCATCAGCGGCAGGAGCTCATCGACGCTCGGATAGGGATAAACGTAATGCAGCCGAACCCAGATACCGAACTCGGCGAGCGCCTCGCACAATTCCTTGAGTCGCGTCTTGACCGGGCGGCCGCCGTAGAAGCCGGTGCGGTATTTGACGTCGACGCCGAACGCGCTGGTGTCCTGCGAAATAACGAGCAGTTCGCGGACGCCGGCTTCGGCAAGCATCTTCGCTTCCTGCAGCACGTCGCCGATCGGCCGGCTGACCAGCGGTCCACGCAGCGAGGGGATGATGCAGAAGGTGCAACTGTGGTTGCAGCCCTCGGAAATCTTCAGATAGGCAAAATGCTGCGGCGTGAGTTTCACGCCTTGCGGCGGTAGCAGGCTGGTAAACGGATCGTGGCGCTGCGGCAGGTGCGCATGCACGTGCCGCATGACTTCCTCGGTCGCGTGCGGGCCGGTGATTGCCAGCACCCGCGGATGCGTCTGGCGAACAATATCACCCTTGGCGCCGAGGCATCCGGTGACGATCACCTTGCCGTTTTCAGCGAGCGCTTCGCCGATTGCTTCAAGCGATTCCTCGACCGCCGCGTCGATGAAGCCGCAGGTATTGACGACGACGAGGTCGGCGCCAGCGTACGTCGGTGCGATGACGTAGCCCTCGCTACGCAGTCGAGTAAGGATCTGTTCCGAATCGACGAGCGCCTTCGGGCAACCGAGCGAGCAGAAGCCGACGGTCGGGACTTTATTCGTGGTCAATGACTTGATTCCGTTTCGGCAAACGCGCATTTTCTCACGAATCAGACGCTCTGCCCGGTTAAACGCGGAACGAGCTGACCGACGCCGTGAGCGCCTGGGCGAGCTTTTGCAGCTGATGCGCGGCGCTCGCTGCCTGCTCCGATG
>JBBRXI010000317.1:0-3395 GCA_038248575.1 Burkholderiales bacterium
GCGCTACGCCGACTGCTGCGCCCGTTACCACGCCGGTGATGCAGCACCAGAGCCCGAAGCGCTGATGCGCTCGCGCTACAGCGCTTACGTCCTCGCGTACGCGTCCTACCTGCTTGCCACCTGGCACGCCAGCACGCGCCCACCGGGACTCGATCTCGCCAGCGAGGCGGGCGATGGCCAGGACGCGATGCGCTGGCTCGGCCTGGCCATCAAGCGCCGGCAGGCGACGGGAGCCGACACGGCGATTGTTGAATTCGTCGCACGCTACAAGATCGGCGGCCGCGCCGGTCGCCTGCATGAAACGAGTCGTTTCGTGCGCGAGGACGGCCGCTGGTACTACGTCGACGGCAACATCGACTAGCGCGCTGCCGGCGAGCGCGCGTCGGCTTCCCAGGTCGGGATGATCCCAGCCTCGCCGATCGGACAGGCGAACGCCGCGTCGACGCCGACCCCGGCGACCCAGACCAGTTGTCCGGCGCACCACAGCAGGGGCAGGCGTGCCCGCTCCCAGGGCGGGATCGCCGCCTCGCGCAGGAGGTTGCGGACAGTCCGTCGCGGTCGCCGCGCATCGGGCTGCAGACGCTCGCCGCCGTGACGAAAAGCGAGCCACACGTCGGCCGTAGCCAACAGTGACCGGCGCAGGCCCGCACCGGTTGCCGAAACGAAGCGAATCTGCCCGCCCGCCCACGGCAATTGCGCTTCGCCCGACCAGGAAAGGGCTGGCGTGGAATGAGCCGGCGCGTGTCCGACAATGTGCAGTTGGCCGCGATAGACGTGAAGTTCGCCGTCGGCGGTCGCCAGACAGGTTTCGGAGAGTGTGCTGGCGTTTGCCAACTGGCGCAGCGCCTCGTCTACCCAGCGCGTGTCGGGCGCGCGAAAGCCGGCGTCGACCCACAGCCGGCGCAGCAGGTTGCGCGCCCGCCCCGCGCTCAACGCATTGAAAGCGGCGAGGCCGATCCGTCCCGAGTCGGTGCTCAGCGCAGCGCGGTCGATCGCCGCGAGTTCGTCGAGCAACAGCGAAGCTTCGGCGAAATGGCTTGCGGCGCGCGCCAGCGACCGGCTGGCGCCGGGAAATCGTTCGTCGAGCCTGGGGATCACCGCGCGGCGCAGATAATTTCGACGAAAGTGCTCGTCGTCGTTGCTCTCGTCGCTGATGAAGTCGAGCGCGTACTCACCGGCGTAGCGCTCTATCGCCACCCGCGGCACGTCGAGTAGCGGGCGAACCAGCGCAGGCCCTTGCGCCTGCGGCCGTTCGGCGAGCATGCCGGCGGCGCCGGCGACACCGGCACCGCGCAAGAGATTGAGCAAAACCGTTTCGGCCTGGTCGTCGCGATGATGGGCAAGCGCCAGAAAATCGGCGGCGCACTCGGCGAACGCCGCATGGCGCATCCGGCGCGCGGCGCCCTCCGGTCCCTCGCCGCTACCCTGCGGAACCACAACGCGGACGATGAGCAGCGGCACGGCGCAGTGCTGGCAGAACGCCGCACAGAAAGCCGCCCAGGCGTCAGCGTTGGCGCTGATCCCGTGATGCACGTGCAGCGCCGAGACGGCGAGCGGCACGCCGCTCGCCGCCAGAGCGCTCAGCGCATGCAGCAGGACGACCGAATCGCGTCCGCCGGAAAGGGCGACACAGACGCGCAGCGTCTGCCCTGGCGCCGTCCGGCGCGCGGCGAAAAACCGCGCCACGATGGCCGGCAGGTCGCTGGCGGTGGGCGGCTGCGCGGCTTGTTCGGCCGCTTCAGCGATTGGCTTGCGCCTTGGTCTTTCCATAGGCCATCAGATAGTGCCTGCACGCTCGGCAATCGGCTGTTCAAGTCCAGAAAACTGGTTTTTTATCGGGCTCCGGCCGGTTTCGCGGCGAAACGCATTTTACCGCAAACGGCCAGCCCACCGTTCGCCGCTCCCGGCGCCGGGCAAGCGCGCTGATGCGGTCACGGCTCACGTACTTCTGTGTTGATTCGGAGACGCTGGTTTCCGAATTAGTACTCGACCGGCAGCGGGTCGAGGCTGCGCCACAGATACCAGGTGGCGACCGAGCGCCACGGACGCCAGTGCTCGCCAATGGCGAGCAATTCCTGGCGCGCCAGACGCGCGCCGGCAAAGTAGTGCAGCGCGACCGCCTTCTGCAGACCGATGTCGTCGAGCGGAAAGACGTCGGGTCGAAGCTGCCCGAAGATCAGGAACATCTCGGCGGTCCACACGCCGATGCCGCGCACCGCCGTCAGTTCGTCAATGATCTCGGCGTCGCTCATGGTGCCCCAGCGGTCGAGGTGAATCTGCCCATTACCAAAATGCTTCGCCAGGTCGACGAGGTATTCGACCTTGCGTGCCGACAGGCCGCAGCCTCGCAGCGTCTCGGGCCGACTCGCCAGCACCGCGCCCGGCGTCATCGCCGGCAAGGCCGCGCCAAGGCGCAGCCAGATCGATTCGGCGGCCTTCACCGAGATCTGCTGACCGACGATCGAACGCGCCAGCGTGACGAAGGGATCGCCGCGCGAGACCAGCGAGAGCCCGGCGAATCGTTCGACGAGAGCGGCCATCACCGGGTCGGCGCGCGCCAGTTCAGATGAGGCGTTTTGCCAGTAATCGGGGATCATGGCGCATTGTAGTCCGCTCGCTGCACATAGTTGTTTTCAGGCGGCGCGTTTTTGGCTACTCTGCACGCGGCTCTTAACACACCGAAGAAAGAAATCATGGGCGACAAAGTCTGGCTCAACAGCTATCCGGCCGGAATGCCCGCCGAAATCGCTGCCTTACCGTTTGCATCGCTCAGCGAACTCGTTGACGACACAATCGCTCGATTCGGCCCGATGCCGGCGTTCCACAACCTCGGGCACGCGCTCTCGTTCGACGAACTGGGTCGTCTTTCGCGCGATTTTGCCGCCTACCTGCAAACGCTGTCTGGCGTGAAACCCGGTGACCGCATTGCCATCATGCTGCCCAACGTTCTGCAATATCCCGTCGTACTTTTCGGCATCCTGCGCGCCGGCCTGACCGTGGTCAATGTCAATCCACTCTATACCGCCCGCGAACTCGTCACGCAGTTGCAGGACTCGGGCGCCAAGGCGATCGTCGTCCTCGAGAACTTCGCCCACACGCTGCAGAAAGTGCTGCCCAACACCGGGCTCGAGCACGTCATCACCACGCAGCTCGGCGACCTGCTGCCGGCGCCCAAGCGCTGGCTGGTCAACACGGCCGTCAAGCGCGTCAAGAAAATGGTTCCGGCATGGCGTATCACCGGCGCCGTGCCCCTGCGCGGGACGCTGGCGAGCGGCGCCCGGAGCGCCTTCGCGCCAGTCAGCAGCGGCCACGAGGACGTCGCTTTTCTCCAATACACCGGCGGCACGACCGGCGTCGCCAAGGGCGCGATACTGACGCACCGCAATGTGCTGGCC
>JBBRXI010000318.1:0-3386 GCA_038248575.1 Burkholderiales bacterium
CGGCGGCGGTCAGTGTGCACCCGCTGGCGCGGATTCTCGCCGCCAACTACCAGGAAAGGCAGAAACTTCAGATGCAGAACGACAAACTGACGCAACAGCACGGCGAAAGCGTGCAGCGCCGCATCGAGCTTCAGGAAAAACTTGACGCGCTGACCGCGATCGAACGTTCGCTGTCGGTGCGCCAGACCGGCGAGAACCTCCCGGCAAGCGCGCGATGAGCGCGCTCGCACCGCCTGGCACGAAGTGGCCGCTCGCCCACGTGCTCATTATCGACGACGATCTTGACCTCCTGCGCCTGCTCACGCTGCGCCTTCAGGCCTGGGGCTTTCGCGTCGCAACCGCGACCTCGGCCGAGGAGGCGCTGGCGCGCATCGCCGTCGACGCGCCGCAACTGGTCGTCAGCGACATCTGCCTGCCGGGCAAGGACGGGCTTGCGCTGTTTGCCGAGATCCGTTCGACGCGGCCGACACTGCCGGTGATCCTGCTCACCGCGCACGGAACGATTCCCGACGCCGTGCAGGCGATGTCCTGCGGCGTCTTCAGCTATCTGACCAAGCCTTTTGACAGCAAGGTATTGCGCGAGAAGATCGAGCAGGCGCTGCAGCTCTCGCCGGCGAGCGCCAGCCCCGAGGCCGGCAAAGGCGACGACTGGCGCTCTGGAATCGTCTTTCGCAGCAGCCGCATGGCCGAACTCGTCGAGGAAGCCCGCGTTGTCGCCGGTTCCGACGCCAGCGTACTGATTCGCGGCGAGAGTGGCACCGGCAAGGAAGTTCTGGCGCGTGCCATCCACCGCGCGAGTTCCCGCGCCCGTGCCCCCTTCGTCGCGATCAATTGCGGTGCGATCCCCGAGCAGTTGCTCGAGTCGGAACTTTTTGGCCACGTGCGCGGCGCCTTCACCGGGGCCACCAGCGCCCACGTCGGACTGTTCCAGACGGCCAACGGCGGCACGCTGTTTCTCGACGAAATCGGCGACATGCCGCCCGCGCTGCAGGTCAAGCTACTGCGCGCGGTACAGGACCGCGCCGTACGCGCGGTCGGCGCGACGCGGGCCGAGCCGGTCGACGTGCGCATCATGTCAGCGACGCACAGCGATCTGGAAACGGCGATGGCCGAAGGGCGCTTTCGCGAGGATCTCTACTATCGCCTTGACGTCGTCACGATGACGCTGCCGCGGCTCGACGAGCGGCGCGAAGACATCCCGCTGCTTGCCGCCTACTTCGTCCAGCAACTCGTGCGCAAGTACGACAAGGGCATTGTCGGCATTGCCCCGGAGGGTCTCGAGGCGCTCGCCAGCGCCGCCTGGCCGGGCAACGTCCGCCAACTCTACAACGTCGTCGAGCAGTGCTGCGCGCTGACCACGACGCCACTCATCTCGCTAGCGCTGATCCAGCGCGCCTTGCGCGTACCGACGATGGAAGCCCTCTCGTACGCCGAGGCCAAGCTGCGTTTCGAACGCAACTATCTGGTCCAGCTGCTCAAACTGACCGACGGCAACGTCGCCGACGCCGCGCGCATTGCCGCGCGCAACCGCACCGAATTCTATCGCCTGCTGCGCAAGCACGAACTGACCGCCGGCATCGTCGGCAAGCTGCGCGATCACCCCGCGCTCGGCGAACGCAACGCGCCAGGCGGGCAATAAAGGCTATTGGC
This sequence comes from Burkholderiales bacterium, assembly GCA_038248575.1. Classification (GTDB taxonomy): domain Bacteria; phylum Pseudomonadota; class Gammaproteobacteria; order Burkholderiales; family Rhodocyclaceae; genus Propionivibrio. The sequence goes on from JBBRXI010000318.1 coordinate 1,651, forward strand.
AAGCTGAGGGTTGGATTGAATTCGCCATTCAAGTACTGGAAGGCTGAGAGGCCTATGCGCTATGGTTGATATTGGCTGACCTCTTTACCCGTTCTACGGTCCGCGAGCGGCTACACCATCACTGCTTTATTCTGATACCTGTCATTGACCCGTCTGCACGACGACTTTTTCATCCCAGACCGATTCATTCTCGATCACTTCGATTGAATCTAGCCGCAGAAAAGCCTTCCGGGTAGAGCGTCATTTTTTGTCGCGCATGCTGTTCTCGGGTCGGATTGTGTCTGTGCAATTTCCTGTGGATCTGGGGCACCGGCATCATCGGTACGTCACGCGTCGCAATCTTCAATACCCTCTCGCCGGTTTTCGCGGTGATCACCGCCTATTTATTGCTTGGCGAGACCTTCGGCATTGTGCAGACGGTCGGCGCCGCCGGCGTCTTCGCCGGCGTCTAATCACGCGCAACCGCGATCGTCTCTGGCGCCGCGCCGGACGGTCCGCGATTAAATGAACAGCTTTCTTACCAGCGCGTCCCCATGTTTATTGTCCAGTGCCTTATCATGCTATTTGCATTCATGGCGCCAGACGTTCGAGCGCGAGCAGGATCAAGCCCAGGAGTGGTACGAATATCAGCAGAAAAAAGGTGAGACGCATGCCGAGCAGGTCGGGCAGCATGATGCTGCCGCGATTGCCGATCTTCTCTATGGTCGCGCCCAGATAGTCCGATGTCTCGGCGAACAGATAACTTCCTGCCATCAGGCCCACTATGCCGAAGATCGCATCGTAATTACCCTGACCCAGCGCCGCTGCGCCCGTGCCGGGGCAATATCCCAGCAGGCCAAGCCCGACGCCGAAGAGCAGTCCACCCACGATATTGGAGGCATAGCGAGTCGGCTTGACATGGAGTTTCACTAGCCCCATCGCGTGCATGGAGAAAACGCCGGCCATTCCCACCACGACCGCGGTGAGCATGATCTTGATCACCGTGAAATCAGTCAGAAAGAACTGGCCCATCAACACTTCGTACTTGCCGACGCCACCTTTCTGCAACAGAAAGCCGAACACGATGCCGAACGTCAAGCCGAGAACGAGCTGGCGAGGGGAATCCGGCTTGTCCGGCGTGTATTCATCCTGCCCGTTACCCCGCGCCGGTATGACGAGGACTGGCGGAACCGGGCTGTCGATCGGCTTGCCTGAATCAATGTTCATGGCGTGTCCTTAGAGGCGAAACAGCAGCATTGACGTGGCGATTGCGGCAATGAAAAAGCAGGCCAGCGCAATCCACGAGCTCACCGAAAGCTGAAGCGCGCCGCTGATGCCGTGGCCGCTGGTGCAGCCGCCCGCGAGCCGGGCGCCATAGGCCATGATGGCGCCGCCGGCGAAGGCGACGCCCGCGCGCAACGCGACATCCGAGCCGAACCGCTCCTGCCACAGGGCGGGAACCCACGCGGCGGTGATCTCTCCCCCGGTGTAAGCCGCGCTGAAGGCTCCCAGGATAACGCCGAACATCAGCATCACCTCCCATTCGATCTTCGGCTTCTTCTCCTGATAGTACTTCAGCGTCTCGGTATGACCCTTGGAGAATAGGTTGCCGACAAGGCCCGCGAGACGGGCGTAAGCCGTCGATACACCGAGCGGCTTATCCGAAAAGTAAAACGTCGCCATCGAAAGCACACCGATCAGCGCACCCACCAGATACGGCGACCATGCACCGCCTACATATTCCATGTTCACCTCAC
>JBBRXI010000319.1:0-3382 GCA_038248575.1 Burkholderiales bacterium
CATCGATGTCGGCGGTTGCGCTCACTGGAGGCGCGAGTGTCGGCGCGCCGATCAGACGCCCGGCGGCGTTCAGCGTCCACTCGTCGGCACTGAGACGCTGACGGCTGCGAATCGTGAAGCTGCCGTCGCGAGCGGCAAGCTCAAAGCGCAGGCTACGGCTGTGCTCGCCGTCGAAAACGAGAGGCACCAGGATGTCGAGCTGTTCGATCTCCTGGCAGCCTCCGCCAAAGTGCTCGCGGCCAGCGGCGAGTGCCATTTCGACATAGGCTGCGCCGGGGAAGACGATCGCGCCGGCAACCCTATGGTCGGCAAGCCAGGGTAGGCTTTCTGGATCGAGGGCGTTTTCCCAGGTACACGGCGCTTCGTTGAGCCGCCAGCCGAGCAGCGGATGCACGCGGCGATTGTCGAGGGCCCCGTTGCCCTCACTCGTGCGCGGATGCCAGTGCCGTTCGCGCTGCCACGGATAGTTCGGCAAACGGACACGGCAACCGGGCGTGGCAAAGTAAACATCAAGAGCGTGCGGTTCGCGCAGCAGGTGCACGTGCAGTATGGCGGCTTCGACCCGGTCAATACCATCGTGATCGCGCCGCAGGGTCGGCAGGATGCGGCCGGAGATACCCGCCGTAGCGAGGCAATCGCGCATGTAACGCTGCAAAATGGCCCGTGGCCCGATTTCGACGAATACGCGGCAACCTTGCACTACGAGCCGTTGGACCGCTTGCGAGAAAAGCACTGGCTGCCGAACGTTGCGCCACCAGTAAGCTGCGTCGAGCGTCTCGCCACTCAGGACTTCGCCCGAAACCGTCGACACGAAGGTCGCCGCCGTCGCGGCCTGCGGTGTCAGGGCGGACAACTTGGTCGTTACTTCTTCCTGGATCGCGTCCATCGCTGGACTATGGAAGGCGTAGTCGATGCTGAGCAAATGGAAAGACGTGCTGCGTCCCGCAACGATTTCACCCAGCCGCTGCAGGCTTGCAAGCGGGCCCGTCACGGTGACGTTATGCGGACTGTTGATGCCGGCGATTACGATGTCTGTGAGTTGCTCAGCGGCAAGGAGTTGCCGAGCGGCATCTTCGGACAGGCCGACCGCCGCCATGCGACCGAGCCCGCGCGTTTTCGTTTGTGCGGCGCTACGCGCGCAAATGACGTCGACCGCCTGCTCGAGGGTCAAGGCGCCGGATGCCCAGGCGGCGGCGACCTCGCCGACGCTGTGACCGGCAACGCCTTGCGGCGTAATACCGTTATCTTTGAACAATTCGGTGAGCGCGACCTGTATCGCGAAGAGCAGGGGCTGCGCAACGGCCGTGTCATCAATCTGAGAGGCGGGCGTATCGGCGTGAAGTTCATCGACGATCGAGAAGCCCGTGCGCGCGCCGATCATCGCGTCAAGTTCGTTGATTACTGCGGCAAAGCGCGGTGACTGATCGATCAGTCTGCGGCCCATGCCGAGCCACTGCGAGCCATTACCCGTGTAGATGAAGGCGACACTGCCCGGTTCGTGCGGGGCATCTTCAACGACGACCTGGGCAACCGTTTCGCCGTCGGCAAAACGCGCTAACTGGTCGGCGACATTCATTGCTGTGCCGGGTCTCACGGCGAGACGCTTTTCAAGACGGTCGCGACTTTTCGCCGCGCTGTAGGCGAGGTCGTAATAAATTTCCGGCTGTTCGCGCAGAAGCGTGGCATAACGTCCGGCAAGTTCGCGCAGCGCCTGCGGTGTGCGCGCCGACAAAAACAGCGGCGCTGGCGCCGGCGCCGGTGAGGGTGTCTTACGCGGCTTTTTACGCGGCGAAAATTCCTGCAGCAACACGTGCGCGTTGGCGCCGCCAAAGGCGAACGAGTTGACGCCGACGATGAGTTTCTTGCGTGCGGATTTCGGGAAGGGGCGATTGTCGTCGACGAGGTCGAGGTTCATTCCGTCGAAGTCGATGTTCGGATTTCGCGTAACGCAATGCAAGGAGGGCGGCAGTGCCCGGTTCTTCAGGATGAGAACCGCCTTGGCCAGACCGGCGAGGCCCGACGCTGCCTCAAGGTGACCAATGTTGGTCTTCACTGAACCGATCGGCAGACGGCGCGCGGGCGAGCGGCAGCGTCCATAGACCTCGCCGATGGCCGCTGCTTCGATCGGGTCACCGACTGCGGTTCCGGTGCCGTGCGCCTCAATGTAGTCAACGTCCGCGGCGGCAAGGCCTGAGCGCTTCAACACGGCGCGCATCAATTCGGCCTGACCCTGGCTGCTTGGGATCGTTAGCCCGGTCTTGCGGCTACCATCGGCGTTGGCGCCTGAGGCCATAATTACCGCCTCGATCGGGTCGCCGTCGGCCACTGCCTGTGCCAGCGGCTTCAACATCAACACGGCACCGCCTTCGGCGCGGACATAGCCGTCGCCCGAGGCATCGAAGGCCCGGCAGCGACCGTTTGCCGAAAGCATCGAGGCCTTCGTAAAACCAATGAAGGGGTAGGGGTGCAGCAATAAATTGACGCCGCCGACGAGCGCGACCGACGACTCGCCGCTACGCAGACTGTTACACGCATGGTGCAGCGCGACCAGCGACGACGAACAAGCCGTATCGACCGCAACCGAGGGCCCGTGCAGGTCGAAGACATAAGACAGTCGATTCGCCGCAATACTGAAGGTGTTGCCGGTCATCGAGTGCGCGCTCATTGCCGGAAGATCGGTCATCGTGCGCATGCCGTAATCGACTCCGGCAATGCCGACGTAAACGGCACAGTCCGAACCGGCCAGAGACGAGGGGGTCAGTCCGCTGTTTTCGATCGCTTCCCAGGCGAGTTCGAGCAAGAGGCGTTGCTGCGGATCGAGCCAGGCGGCCTCGCGCGGCGAAATGCCGAAAAAACCGGCATCGAATTCGTCAATACGCGACAGAACGCCGGCCGCGAAGCTGATGCTTCGTCCCGATTCGCTTCGTTTTGGGTGCTTGAGTAAATCCGTCGGCCAACGCTCGTCGCCGATCTGGGTAATGACATCCCTCCCCTGTCGCAACGCTTGCCAAAACCCGTGCTCATCACTCAGGTCGCCTGGAAAACGAAATGCCATCCCCACAATGGCAATGGGTGAAACTTTTCTATTCAAAGCCTGTTCTCCCACTGCTGCAACTCTTATCTATATACGTGCTGCCACGTTATTTTTTTGGATTCGTTTTTCTGTCTTATCTGTGGTCTCCGGCAGCTTGACAGCACAGCATTTTACATTGGCGTCTTGTCCTTGTCAGTATAATAACGACTAGCAGCCCGTCGGACTTAAGGTCGCACGGCGGTCAAATTTCACGATCCGTGAAAAATTGACGCATTTTTGGTGGAAATCAGGCTGATTTGGCATGGGGTTACAATGCTCCTGTCCTATTTCCTTACTGTGGACGCAATA
>JBBRXI010000320.1:0-3370 GCA_038248575.1 Burkholderiales bacterium
CTGCTCAAGCTCCTGCGCGAGAAACCGATTCTCGGCGCGCTGCTCGCGGCCTTCACCGCCTTCTATATCGCCGACAATCCGGCCAAGGCGGTCACGACGATCGGCAAGAAGCTGATCCCGGTGATCGCCAAGGCGGGCCTGGGCAAACTGTCGGAATACATTGCCTCGAAAATCATCGAGGGCGGCGCAAAGAAGGCCATACCGTTCATCAATATCGCGCTGTTTCTCGCCGATACCGCGGCCACGGTCGCGCAGCTGGCACAGACCTCCAACGCGATCCGCCAGTCGCCGCGCGCGCACCGCACGGAGATCACGCGCAGCATCGATCTGCGCATCACCATCACGTCCAGCAAGGTCTACAAGAAATTCCCCGATCACCACCATCATCTGGGCGTGGTCGTGGTGTACGACTCGGGTGCGACCTTGCCCAAGCTCGTCAAGGCGCTGCCCACGGAAACGATCAGCGAAGACATCGTGGTCGAATTCAAGGATGTGCCGGTCGCCGGCAACCTGCGCGTACTGGTGTTCTTCTACGCCGAAAACGATTGGCAGTCGGGCCAGGGCGCGAGCGACTGGATGAAGGCCGAAGGCAATTCGGGCAGCGCGCGCCTGGTCGTTCCGCCGGTCGAGATCGCGGTGAACGAAGTGCCGCTGGGACGCTGGTCGGTGTACGAGCATCTGCAGAAGATCGTGCTGCGCGACAACCGGCACGTGTGGCAGGCTGGCCCGGCGCCGAAGGCGACCAAGACCACGTCGTGGCCCATTCGCGGCAAGATCGAAAAGCGCCACGCCATCACCATGGCGCAGTACCCGCAATTCGTCGGCTATGCGTGGCAGGCGACCGATCTGGATCTGCCGCCGGATGATCCGCGCAAGCCGCCCACCAGCGCGAGCTTATTCACGCTGCAGAATCTCTCGGTGCTGCAGCACCCACAGGAACGCTACGCCACGCCCGTCATCGGCACCACCGCCAGCGGCGGCATCGCGTATGACCTGGTCTCGCCCGACGACGGCAGCGGCCGCAATTTCCTCCTCGATCCCACGCGCGGAATCTACGACGAAGAGACCAATCCCGCCGGCGGCCATCACCTGCGCCGCGTCATGCTGAATCGCACGCGTGCGCCGAAGTTCAATCTGGGCACCGGCGACAGCTTCGGGCGCTTTCCCGATGCGGTCGACGGCATGGTAGTGCACCCGCATGGCTACGTATTCGCCATCCGCCGCGGCCGCCACAAGCTTTATCGGGTCGAGCTGCCGGAGAACGGTGCGGAAGATATCGATGCGCCGATGGCGGCGCTGTACTCCGGCGAAGGCAAGCGCGTGGGCCTGATGCAGTCGCCGCTGGCACTCGCGCTGGCGCTCGACGGCCGCGTACTGGTGCTGGAGGAAGGCAACAACCGCATCCAGTGCTTCGACGTGAACGGAAATCCGGTGGCCTACTTCAAGGAGGCGGCCACGCAGAAACCCACACCGTTCCTGGAACTGCGCAAGGATCCCGATTTCTCGCTGCTCGACATGGCGGTCGAGGCCAAGGGACATCTCTTCCTTCTCGGCCACACCGGTGCCGGCAAGCTGCCGGGCGACTACCGCCTCGATCTGTACGACCCGTCGGGCGCGTTTCTGACCTCTACGCCGAACTTCACCGCGGCGCGCATCACGGTGGACCTGCTGCGCAATATTTTCGCCATGAACTACGAGGTGTTGGACCACGCCTCGCGGCGGCCGGAACCCGGCATCAGTCAATGGCGGCCGCCCGCGCCGCCGAAACTGCAAAGCGAAACGGGCGAATGATTTCGATAAAGAGCAACCAGGGGAAGCGCGCATGAAACGATTCGCCGGCAAATATTCGTTGCTCATCGACGGTCGCAAGCTCGTGCTCTGGGAGCGGCGCGTCGGCCTGATCAGCAAGGACCGCACCGACATCCTCGATCTGACCGGCAAGCGCGTGCCGCTGCCGCCGGAGGCCTGCATGTTCTTCGCCATCGATCGCGGCGACGACACCTTCGTGCTGCAAGCCTGGAACGGCGAGGTGCTGGCGACCAACCACTACCTGGCAATGGTCGAGGTCACCACCGAACCGACCCGCTTTGTTCCTTCCGTGTTGCCGATCGGCACCATGCGCTTCGATCTCGCCCTGCTACGCAAAACGCGTGCAAGCGGCAAGGCCCAGTTGCGGTTCTACCTGGAGACAGAGGCCAGCGTGAAATGGCGCTTTCTCGAAGCGTCTTCTGTGCGCCTGCGCGAGGTCGACGAGATCACCGGCGCGCGCTACGTCACCAATCTCAGTGCCACGCTGCGCGAAGGCCCGGTGTGGACGCTCGTGCAGCACGGCGACGGCATCGACGAGATCAGGACGTCGAAGAAGGTCACGCATTTCGACTTCTCGGCCGCCGGCGAGGCGATCGTGGACCTGTCGGGCGAGGATCTGACCGGCGTCGATTTCGGCCGATCGGATTTCAGCGGCGCCGTGCTCACCGGCACGGTGATGAAGAATGCCTCGTTCAAGGCGGCAATGTTCCGCAAGACCCTGCTCGACGGCGCGACGTTCGAGGGCGCCACGCTGGATCGCACGCGCTTCATCGAAGCCTCGATGCTCGACACGACCCTGAAGGGCGTCACGGGCGGCGGCTGCGATTTTTCGTATTGCGACCTGCGCACCGTCAAGCACGGTGACGTGCCGCTCGCCCTCACGTCGACCGCCGGCGCGCCACTGCGTTTTTCCTATGCCACGCTCAATTACGCGCTGGTCGGCCCGACCTGGCGGCACATGCACTTCGACTGGGCGACCATCGAAAACCTGCCGAACGACGTGGCCATCGATGCGCGCAACGCCAACCTCACCGGCATCGCCTTGGCCGGCGTCACCTTCGGCACGAGTTCGAAATTCGACGAGGCGATCCTGCGCGGCGCGAGCTTCGTCAACGCCACGCTGCCGCTGGCCTCGTTCCGCGGCGCGCACATGGATGCCGTCATCGAACCCGATTTCGCGCCGACCGATTTCGGCGGCGCGCGCCTGCAGGGCAGCGACTTCACGGACGCCCGCTGCAGCCACACGAACTTCTCCGGCGCGCGCATGGACGAAACCCAGTTCAACGGCGCCACGCTCGTCGGTACCAACTTTGCCAACGCCTATCTGCGCGGAGCGGCCTTCGGCGCGGTCGAGCAGAAGAAGATGAGCGGCGCCAAGTTTGACCACGCCTTTCTCGTCGACGCGAATTTCGTCGGCGCGGACCTGTCGACCTACGACGGCGTCGCGGTGAACCTCACCCAGGCCTTCCTGCACAACGCCGACTTCAGCAACGCGAAGCTCGCGGGCACGTTCATGGGCGCCGCCGGCGTCGCGTTCGAGAGCGGCACGCTGACGGTGCAC
>JBBRXI010000321.1:0-3353 GCA_038248575.1 Burkholderiales bacterium
GGCGTGCTGAACGCTCTCGCCGGAAATGGCCCGCGTCTCGGTTTTCGATGCCTTGAGCTTGTCGATTTCGTCGATGAAGACAATGCCGTGCTGGGCCTTCGCGATATCGCCGCCGGCCTTATCGATGAGGCGCAACAGGACGGCCTCGATCTCTTCGTTGACGTATTTGGTCTGCGCCAAAGAGGTCGCGTCGGCGGTGACAAAGGGGACGTCGAGCAGGCGCGACAGCGTGTCGCAGAGCAGCGTTTTCCCCGTTCCCGACGAACCAATCAGCAGCACATTGCTCTTGGCGATCGTTCCGGCGTGGCCGCTTGACGCGGCGATCTTCCGATAGTGCGAATAGACGGCCACAGCGACGATTTTCTTGGCTTCGTCCTGGCCGACCACGTACTGATCGAGGAAGCTTACGATCGCACTCGGTGTGGTTTCTTTGGCTAGCACCTTCTTTTCCTCCATCGCTGAACACGGCGTCCCGCACGCCAGCGCAGGCGACATATTATTCCGATTCGGCGGCCGGCGCGCGCGGCTGCGGTGCACGGTGCAGCGTGTTGCGTTATGCTGCGGGATTCGCGAATCGTCGCGCCGGCAAGAACTATCGCCAGGGAGCTCAATAATGTTCGAATGGTGGCACTGGATGGTCCTCGGCTTGTGCCTGGCCATGACCGAACTCGCTGTCCCGGCGTTTTTCATCGTCTGGTTCGGGATCGGCGCGATTGCCGTCGGCATCGTTCTGCTCGCCGCACCCGGGCTTGCGATCGCTGCGCAGCTGCTGCTCTGGGCCGGGCTATCGACGGCGCTGGTCCTCTTCTGGTTTCGTTATCTCAAGCCGCGCACGATGACCGCGGTCGGCACGTCGGCGGCGCATATGGTCGGCGAAGTCGGCATCCTGCTCAGCGATCTTGACCCCCATACCCGCGGCCAGGTTCGCTTCCAGAAGCCGGTGCTCGGCTCAGACGTTTGGGAATGCTACGCCGACCAGCAGATCAAGATGGGACAACGTGTGCGCGTCGTACGCGTTGAAGGCAGTTACATCAAAGTGGAGAATGCAAAATGATCGGAACGACCGTTGTTGCACTGGTATTTTTGCTCTTCGTCATCGTCACTGTTGCCAAGGGCGTGCGCATCATTCCGCAGGGCGAGGAGTGGATCGTCCAGCGTCTGGGCAAATACCGCGAGACGCTGCTGCCCGGCCTGCGCTTCATCATTCCCTATATCGACACCGTCGATTACAAGCTGACGACCAAGGACATCATCCTCGACGTTCAGGAGCAGGAAGTGATCACGCGCGATAACGCGGTGATCGTCGTCAATGCGATCGCTTTCATCAAGATCACCGACCCGGTCAAAGCCGTCTACGGCGTGCAGAACTACTCCGAAGCGATCCGCAACATGATCATGACGACGCTGCGCTCGATCGTCGGCGAGATGGAACTCGACCACGCGCTGTCGCAGCGCGACATCATCAAGGCGCGCTTGAAAGCCGGCGTCGCCGACGAGGCGATGGACTGGGGCCTGACCGTCAAATCGGTCGAGATCCAGGACATTAAACCCTCGGCGTCGATGCAGCGGGCGATGGAACTGCAGGCCGCCGCCGAGCGCGAACGCAAAGCCATGGTGACGCGCGCCGAAGGCGAAAAGCAGTCGATGATCCTGACCGCCGAGGCCCGCCTCGAATCGGCCAAGCGCGACGCCGAAGCGCAAATCATGCTCGCCGACGCGTCGTCGCAGGCGATCACCAAAGTCACCGGCGCCTTCGGCGAGAACGAGTTGCCGATGCTCTACCTGCTCGGCGAAAAATACATCACCAGCATGAGCAAGATGGCCGAGTCGCCAAACGCCAAGATGATCCTGCTCCCGGCTGACCTGCAAAGCACGCTGCGTGGCCTGTTCCAGCGTGTGGCCAAGACCTGACGATCGATCATCGCGCGACGGATTGCCCGTTGACTGACCAGGAACGACTCGTTCGCGGCTATCTCGCCGCCGCCGCAACGCTCGTCATGTGGTCCGGTTTCTCGCTCATCTCGCGACTCGGCGGCAAGAGCATCCTGACGCCCTGGGACATCTTCGCGCTCCGCCTGATCACCGCGTCGCTGGTTCTCCTGCCCTTTGCCGGCAGCATGCCGGCGCGTTTCTGGCGCGATGGCCGGCTGTGGGTGCTGACCATCCTCTGCAGCCTGCTCTACTGCCCGCTCGCCTATAGCGGATTCAAATACGCGCCGGCGTCGCACGGTGCCATCCTGCTCTCGGGACTGCAGCCTTTCCTGATCAGCGCCGTCGCCTGGCTGATCGCCGGCTCGCGGCCGACGCCGATGCGCAGTCTCGGCCTGTTGATCATCACGCTGGGCATCGTTTTCGCGGCAATGCCGTATTTCACCGACTGGTCAGCCGATAGCGTTTTCGGCGACCTGCTGATTTTTGCCAGTTCGGTCTCGTGGGCCTTTTACGGCGTCCTCGCCGCGCGCTGGGGCTACTCGGCATGGACGCTGACGCGCGCAGTGGCCTTCGGCTCGGCGGTCATCTACCTGCCCATTTACTTTTTGTGGCTGCCCAAGCAGCTGGCCGCCGCACCGCTCTCGATGATCGTTACCCAGAGTATTTTTCAGGGACTGGTGGCGACCGTTCTGGCCATGCTCACCTATCTTAAGGCGATCTCGCTGCTTGGCGCCGAGCGTGCCGCCGCGTTTCTCGCGCTGGTGCCTATCGTCGTCGGCATCACCGCCGTCCCGCTGCTCGACGAGGCGCTGAGCGGCTGGCTGGCCGCCGGAATCGTTTTCGTCTCGCTCGGCTGCTATGTCGCCTCGCGCTACGGAAGCAAACCACTAAGGAGTTAACCATGCAGAATTTCACCTTTCACAATCCGACCCGCATCCTCTTCGGCGCCGGCCGCATCGCCGACATCGCCCGGCAAATTCCGGCCACGGCGCGCGTCCTCATCACCTACGGCGGCGGCAGCATCGTCAAGAGCGGAACGCTGGCCGAGGTCAAGAGCGCGCTCGCCGGCTTTACCCTGTTCGAGTTCGCCGGCATCGAAGCCAACCCCACCTACGAGACGCTGATGCGCGCCGTCGAACTCGCGCGCCGCGAGAACGTCGATTTTCTGCTCGCCGTCGGCGGCGGTTCGGTGATCGACGGAACGAAGTTCATCGCTGCGGCGATCCCGTTTGCCGGCGAGCCTTGGGATATCCTCGCCAAGCGCGCGAAAATCAGCGCCGCGATTGCCATCGGCAGCGTGCTGACGCTGCCCGCCACCGGCTCGGAAATGAATAACGGCGCGGTGATCACCCGACGCGCGACGAATGACAAGCTGGCCTTCTCGAACGGCCTGCTCTACCCGCGTTTTTCAGTGCTCGACC
>JBBRXI010000322.1:0-3332 GCA_038248575.1 Burkholderiales bacterium
GGCTGATGATCCTCGCGCCGGTTGTCGCCGGGCGCAAGGGAGAGCAAGTCGAACTTTTCGCCGAATTGCGCGCGCAGGGATTTGCCCGCCTGAGGGTTGATGGAGAGATTGTCGAAATCGACGCCTTGCCCAAACTCGCCAAGACGAAGAAGCACACGGTAGATGTCGTCGTCGACCGTCTCAAAATCCGCGACGACATGCGTCAACGCCTTGCCGAATCGTTCGAGACCGCGTTGCGCCACGCCGACGGGCGAGCCATCGCTTACGAGATGGACGCGCACCGTGAGCACGTCTTCTCGGCGAAATTCTCGTGTCCGGTGTGCGCTTACTCGCTGCAGGAACTGGAGCCGCGCATCTTCTCGTTCAACAATCCGATGGGCGCCTGCCCCGAGTGCGACGGCCTTGGCGTCATTCAGTTCTTCGATGCGCGGCGCATTGTTGCCCACGCCAATCTTTCGCTCGCCAGCGGCGCGATACGCGGCTGGGACCGGCGCAATTCGTTCTATTTCCAGATGCTGCTTTCGCTCGCCGCGCACTACGCTTTTGACGTCGATACGCCGTTTGCCGACTTGCCCGAAGCGCTCAGAAACGTAGTGCTCTACGGCTCCGGGCGCGAGACAATCGCCTTCCACTACCTCAACGAGCGTGGCAAGATTACCGTCCGCGAGCACCCTTTCGAGGGCATCGTGCGCAATTTCGAACGCCGCTACAAGGAAAGCGATTCGTTCGCCGTGCGCGAAGAACTCGCCAAGCTGATCAGCAACAAAATCTGCCCGAGTTGCCAGGGCGCCCGACTGCGCGTCGAGGCGCGCAACGTGCGCATCGGCCCGACGCTGCGCGCGCTCACCTTGCACGCCGTGAGCCGCCTGCCGCTCGTCGAGGCACGCGACTATTTCCAGACGCTCGACCTGGTCGGCAACAAGGCGCAGGTCGCCGAGAAGATCCTCAAGGAAATTACCAGCCGCCTGCAATTTCTGATCAACGTCGGCCTCGACTACCTCTCGCTCGACCGTTCGGCCGAAACACTTTCGGGAGGCGAGGCGCAGCGCATCCGCCTCGCCTCGCAAATCGGCTCGGGACTGACCGGCGTCATGTACGTCCTTGACGAGCCGTCGATCGGCCTGCACCAGCGCGACAACAATCGCTTGCTACAGACCTTGAAGCAACTGCGCGACATCGGCAATACGGTGATCGTCGTCGAACACGACGAAGACGCGATACGCAGCGCCGACTACGTCGTCGACATCGGGCCGGGCGCCGGCATACACGGCGGTTTTATCGTCGCTGAAGGCACGCCGGGAGAGGTCGCCGCCAACCCGGCGTCGATGACTGGCGATTACCTCTCCGGACGCCGGCGCATCGAAGCGCCGAGCAAGCCGCGCCTACCCGACGCCGAGCGCGTGCTGGTCTTATCCGGCGCGCGCGGCAACAACCTCAAGAACGTCACGCTCACCGTGCCGGTCGGCCTCTTCATCTGCATCACCGGCGTTTCGGGTTCGGGCAAATCGACGCTGATCAACGATACGCTCTACGCCGCCGCCGCCCGCCACCTCTACGGATCGACCATCGAGCCGGCCGAGTACGACGAGATCAGCGGCCTCGATCATTTCGACAAGGTGATCAACGTCGATCAATCGCCGATCGGCCGCACGCCGCGCTCGAACCCGGCAACCTACACCGGCGTATTGACGCCGATCCGCGAACTCTTTTCCGGCGTGCCTGAATCGCGTTCGCGCGGCTACAGCCCGGGGCGTTTCTCATTCAACGTCAAGGGCGGCCGCAGCGACGCCTGCCAGGGCGACGGGGTGATCAAGGTCGAAATGCATTTCCTGCCCGACATCTACGTCGCCTGCGACGTCTGCCACAGCAAGCGCTACAACCGCGAGACGCTCGAAGTCCATTACAAGGGCAAGAACATCCACGACGTGCTGGAAATGACCGTTGAAAGCGCCAGAGAGTTTTTCGCCGTCGTCCCCGTCATCGCGCGCAAACTGCAGACGCTGGTCGACGTCGGGCTCTCCTACATCACGCTCGGCCAGGCGGCGACGACGCTCTCGGGCGGCGAAGCGCAACGCGTCAAGCTGGCGCTCGAGCTGTCCAAGCGCGACACCGGCCGCACGCTTTATATTCTCGACGAACCGACGACCGGCCTTCATTTCCAGGACATCGAGATGCTGCTCAAGGTGCTCCATCGTCTCGCCGACCATGGCAATACAGTGGTCGTCATCGAACACAACCTAGACGTCATCAAGACCGCTGACTGGATCGTCGACCTCGGCCCTGAGGGCGGCGACGGCGGCGGCGAAATCCTCGCCGCCGGCAGCGCCAGCGCTATAGCCAAGACCGTGGCGAGCCACACTGGCCGTTTCCTCAAGCCGCTGCTCAAGCGAAACCGCTAATCGGCAAGGCCTTCCGGTCCTGCCAACACTGGAGTGTCGGAAAAAACAACAAAATTTCGCTGTTCTTTATCAATTCTTGGCTCGACCCCCTTCCCAGCGGGCGCATGAAGTGCAAGAATCCGCTGCGGAGTATCAGTACAACTCTCACAACCACAACAGGAGATACTATGAACAAGTCAGAATTCGTTGACGCAATTGCTACTCGTGCCGATCTGTCGAAGGTCGCTTCAGCCAAAGCACTCGACGCCGTTATCGAAACCATTGTTCAAGCTGTTGCCAGCGGCGACGGCGTTAGCCTCGTTGGTTTCGGTTCCTTCAAGGCGACGGCACGTGCGGCCCGCGAAGGCAAGAACCCGAAGACCGGCGAGAAGATCAAGATCAACGCGACGACCGTGCCGAAATTCTCCGCCGGCGCGACGTTCAAGGCCGCTGTCGCGGGCGCCGCTAAGGGCAAGGGCAAGAAGAAATAATAGACTGCGGGTGGCAATAAAAGGGGCTTGCGCTGGCAAGCCTTTTTTAGTCCACGCTCACTTTCCAGCGCGGTGATGAGCCAGGGAACTGGGCTCGAAAGTGGGCTCGAAAATTGACGCCGGAAGAGCATCCGCGTAAAATTTGCGGCTTGATGGGGGCGTAGCTCAGTTGGGAGAGCGATTGGTTCGCAATCAATAGGTCCGCGGTTCGATCCCGCGCGCCTCCACCAAAAACAATATGTTGAAGTCAAAAGAAGGCCAGATAACCCTGTAGCGCCCGGGTCTTGGTCTTTTTTTTCGCCCCTACGCAGGGGGCCGGCTGCACGCTGGAGAACATCGCGCAATGAGTTACACCGCAGAATCCATTTCCGTTCTCAAGGGACTGGAGCCCGTTCGCCATCGGCCCGGGATGTACACGCGTACGGACTCGCCGCTGCACATCATCCAGGAAGCGATCGACAAC
>JBBRXI010000323.1:0-3325 GCA_038248575.1 Burkholderiales bacterium
GGGTGTCGATGATCGCCAACGACATGCGCCTTGACCCCGGCGTCGGCACCTGCGGCAAAGACGGCCAGAGCGTTCCCGTCGGTGTCGGCCAGCCGACCCTGCGCATCGACGGGCTGACCGTCGGCGGTACCGAGTGAAGGGGCTTATGCCGCCGTTGATCTGGCCTGCGCGCGCTTAGGCGAAGGGTGCAACGCCGATCAGCCAGCGATGGCCGATTGTCGCGAAAGCCAGCCAGGCAAGGATGCCGATGGCGACGGTCAGCGCATCGCGTGCCGGCCTTCCGTGCGGGTAGCGGACTGCCGCGGCGCGATCGCGCCGGCGCGCGGCAAGGAAGTCGAGCGTCGCCCAGACCAGGAAAGCGCCAAACAGAGCGATATCGGCGACGCGGGCGTTGGCCAAGAGGTGCGCGAGCGCCCACAGCGCGACGCCGGCGACCATCGGGTGGCCGAGCCGGGCCTTGATCCGGTTGTCCGGAACGTAGGCCGCGGCGACGAGGATGAAAGCCGGGACAGTGAGTAACGAAGCCAGATGGCGGGTCCACCGCGGCACCATCCACAGATCGCCGGAGAGCATGCGCGCCTGGTCGTAGCCCCAGACGATGAGCCCCAGGCCGAGCAGCGAGGCGATCGAGAACAGGCCTTTCCATCGCTTTTCGCCGCAGCGGGCGATTTGTCGCCCGCGCCAGCCGTCGGCGAAGAGGCGCAGCGCGTGCGCGCCGAGAAAGATCAGCAGTCCGAGGATCAGTGGGCTCATTATTTCACTCGAAAAACACCGCGTCGCGGCGACGCACTAAGTCTATAAACATTTGCACCGCACCGCCACCATGCGATCACCAGTAAGTCGGCGACTGGCGTTGCCGCGTGGCGTCGTGTTTCACGTAAAATCAATCGCTTTTCGACCACGCAGTGCACTGGGGGCCAACGCATGCTTCTACCCATCCGACCCAATACCGACGACCTGCGCATCCGCGAAATCAAGGAACTGCTCTCACCGGCAGCGGTTTTCGACGAGATCCCGGTCGATGTCGGCGCCGCGCAAACGACCTATGACGGCCGTCAGGCGATACATCGCATCCTGCATGGCGCCGACGACCGGCTGCTGGTCGTCGTCGGGCCGTGCTCGATACACGACGTCAATGTGGCCATGGATTACGCCAAGCGCCTCCAGCCGGTCGCGCTGCGCCTTTCCAGCGACCTCCTCGTCGTCATGCGCGTGTATTTCGAAAAGCCGCGCACGACGGTCGGCTGGAAGGGGCTGATCAACGACCCGCGGCTCGACAACAGTTTTCGCATCAACGAGGGGCTGCGTCTGGCACGCCGGCTGCTGCTTGATATTAACGAGATGGGGCTGGCCTGTGCCACCGAGTTTCTCGATAC
This sequence comes from Burkholderiales bacterium, assembly GCA_038248575.1. GTDB lineage: Bacteria > Pseudomonadota > Gammaproteobacteria > Burkholderiales > Rhodocyclaceae > Propionivibrio. Next base: position 1,377 of record JBBRXI010000323.1, read on the forward strand.
GATCACGCCGCAATACACCGCCGACCTGATCGCCTGGGGAGCGATCGGCGCGCGTACGACTGAATCGCAGGTGCACCGCGAACTCGCGTCAGGGCTTTCGTGTCCGGTCGGTTTCAAGAACGGTACCGACGGCAACGTGCGCATCGCCATCGACGCAATCCGCGCGGCGCAATCGCCGCACCATTTTCTTTCGGTGACCAAGGCCGGGCATTCGGCAATCGTGTCGACGACCGGCAACGAAGATTGCCACGTCATCCTGCGCGGCGGCCAGGAGGCCAACTACGACGCGGCGCACGTCGCCGCCGCGGCGCGCGAGATCGCCGCCGCGGCGCTTGCCGCCCGGCTCATGATCGACGCCTCGCACGCCAACAGCAGCAAGGATTTCAAACGGCAAATCGAGGTCTGTGCGGACATTGCCGGTCAACTCGCGCAGGGTGAGGAGCGCATCATCGGCGTGATGGTCGAATCGCATCTTGTCGAAGGCCGCCAGAACCTCGTTCCCGACCAGCCGCTCGAATATGGCAAGAGCATCACCGACGCCTGCCTCGGCTGGGACGACTCGCTCGCTGTGCTTGAGCGGCTGGCGCATGCGGTGCGCGCCCGCCGACTCATCAAGGCGCGCCAGTAAGCGCCGCAGGCTTGCCGCGCGCAGTTCAGGCGCCGCGGTTTTTGCCCGGGATCCAGAGCACGTCGCCGCGCCCGCCAACTTGATTGAGAACGCGGCCGAGGACGAAGAGCAGGTCCGAGAGGCGGTTCAAGTATTTGCGCGCGAAATCCGAAACGCTCTCGCTGTTGGCCAATTGCACGAGGCGCCGCTCGGCGCGCCGGCAGACCGTGCGCGAGAGGTGGGCGAACGCCGCAGCGCGCGTTCCCCCGGGCAGGATGAATTCCTTGAGCGGGCTTAGCGTGTCGTTGAATTCGCCGACGGACGCTTCGAGGCGCGTGATGTGTGCCTCGCCAATGACGTTCGCGCCGGGGATGCAGATCTCGCCGCCGAGGTCGAAGAGGTCATTCTGGACAGCAAGCAATGCGTCACGGACGCCCGGCGGCAACTCTTCAGCGAGGAGAACGCCGAGGCTCGAATTGAGTTCGTCGATTTCGCCGATGACTTCGATGCGCAGGCAATCCTTGGCGACACGCGAGCCGTCGCCGAGGCCGGTGGTGCCAGCGTCGCCCGTACGGGTGACTATTTTCGAAAGACGGTTGCCCATAACTGATTTCCCGTGGAAAATGCCGGATGGATGCGATCGGCTGAGCGGCAGGTCAATGAAAGTTCAAACAGGGAAGTTCGAACAGAGAAGTTCACGCAGGCTTTAATTATAACGGAAGCCCGGCTCGACGATCCCGGTCGCAGCGAGGACGCCTTGCCCGACTTGTCGAGGTCGTTGTGGGCCGCCATAACGTCAGCGTGTAGCGCGGGCGTGCGCGACGTGGTGAGCCCTTTTGCGAAGAATCGCTTCGCGGGAAAAACGGCTTCAGTTAAAGTAGCGCTGTAGCGGCCCGAGGAGAGCAAGTGTAATGCCCATTGTTATCGATGCCTGCGTCGCCCAACACCGCGGGGACCGTGCCGAACAGCAGGACCGCGTCGCACTCATGCCGCACCCGAAAAAGGACGGCATCGCACTCGCCGTCGTCGCCGACGGCATGGGTGGACATACCGGCGGCGTGCTTGCCGCGCAGCAGGTGATCCACACCGCACGCAATAATCTCGAGCAGTTTGCGGTGCGCAGCGAATTGGCGCGGACGATGCTCGAAGCGAGCTTCGAGGAAGCACATCTGCTCATCAAGGCGTCGCGCTTCATCAACGAGAAGGAACCGCATAGCACCGCCGTCATGCTGCTCGTGCAGCCCGGCAAGGTCTCCTGGGCGCACTGTGGCGACAGCCGGCTCTACCGCTTTCGCGGTGACCGGGTTATTTTTCGTACCACCGACCACTCCTACGTCGAGTA
>JBBRXI010000324.1:0-3312 GCA_038248575.1 Burkholderiales bacterium
ATGGGTGAATACACTGGCGGCGAGCTTGAGGCGCGCTTCGGCGGCCTTGTGCTCGGTGATGTCGGTAAAGCAGAAAACGCGGCCGATGGTCGTCTCGCCCTGCCGCGCTGGCCGCGAGGTGCGTTCAAAGACCTGGCCGCTCGAGAGGTACAGGACGTCGCTCGTTTCGCCATCGTCATCGGGCGGGATGGCTGCCAGGCGCTGGCAGTAGGCGTCGCTGTCGCGCATGCAGCCCGCCATGTAGTCGTGCACTGCGGCGTCGTCGTGGGCGAGCAGGAGCGCTTCGGGAATCTGCCAGATCAGCGAGAAGCGATGGTTCATGTTGACGATGCGGCCGGCGTGGTCGACGAGCAGGATGCCGTCGGCGGTCGCCTCGAGGGTGGCGCGCAGACGCGCGCTGAGGTCGGCCAGCTCGCCCTCGGCGCGCTGCAGCTTGCCGACCGGCGCAGCGCAAATCACCAGCCAGCGCGCGTCGCTTGCCGCGCGCTTGATCGTCTTGGTCGCCGCGAGCAGCTCACCGTCGGCGCGCCGATAGCTCGCTTCGACCTCATGCAGTTCGGGGACAATGCCCTGACGTACGTCGTCCCAGTAAAACACGTCGGACAGCGCGCATTCGATGTCGGTAATCGGCCGCCCGATCAGTTCGTCCGGCGCGTAGCCAAGGTGTCGCGTTGCCGCGCTGTTGGCCGCGGCGATGCGCAGCGTCAGGGGATCGACGAGCAACAGGATCTCGCTGCCGTGTTCGAGCAGCAGATGGCCGAATGGCTCGCTCATTCGGCGCCCGCCGCGGCCGGCGTGCTGCTGTCAAAGAAATAGCTCACGCGCTTGCGCGGGCTGAGGTAGGCGCGGGTCATCGGCGTTAACGCCGCCGGACGCAGCGACTTGGCGATGGCAATGTCACTTTCCTGTTCGAGGTCGAGCAGGAGCGCCTCGTCCTTGGGCACGCGCTCGTCGTAGAGCATGACCCAGGGGCGCAGCGGCTTGGCCGGATTGACCGACATCACCATGGCGATGGCGTTGTTTGACAGGGCGACGATCGACCCCGGCGGGTACACGCCCAGACAGCGGATCAATTGCTGCACGATGATTTCATCAAACTTTCCCCGGCGCTGGGCGTATAGAAACGACAAGGCGTCGTGCGGTGTCATGGCCTGGGCGATATCGAGCGGGTTGCACAGGTTGTCGAAGCAATTGGCGAGCGCCACAACACGTGCCGGCAAGGCGATTGCGTCGAGCTTGAGACCGAGCGGGTAGCCTGAGCCATCGGCCATTTCGTGGTGCTGATAGATAATCGCCAGCACCTCGTGCGGCAGACCCAGCTGCTTGCCAAGGCGCAAACCGTATGCGCAATGCATTGCGCGCAGCTCGCGCTCGGCGCGGGTGTATTCGTCGGGACGTTTCCTGACGACGCGGTCCGGCACTTCGCTTAGGCCGATGTCGTGCAAGAGCGCGCCAAGGCCGAGCATGCGCGCCTGCTCGGCGCTGAAGTTGAGTGCCTTGGTGAGCATCATCGAGAGCACCGAGACGTTAAGGCCGTGCGAATGGAATTCGTCGCCACCACATTTCTCGCCCATCACATGGAGCGTCACTTCAGGATTTTCGAGGAAGGCGTCGACCATCGGCTCGATGAGCAGGGCCATCTCCTGCAGCGTCTCTTGCGGCTTGTCAGCCAGGTTGCGATTGAGATGGCGCAAAATGCCGGACGATTTAAAAAAGGCCTTGTCGACTTGCGCGATGCGCAGTCGGCGTTCGCTGAGCGCCTGCATGCGCGCCTGCCGGGTCGAGCGCGCCAGTGGTTCGCCGTAGCTTGCCGGCCGCGACGACTGCGCGTCGGCGCGTGCCGCGTCGGCCGGTGATCGGGCGCGCCATACCGGCTCGGCATCCGCTGGGTCAACGCGCGCACCGACTGCGCTCGGGACTCGGCCATCGGCGGCCACGGGCAAGGCGTCGAGCGCCCGCATCGGCGCCATAGCGTCGTTCGCCGTGCACGCCGCGGACGCGGCGCCTGACGCCGGCGCGGCGACCGTCGACTCAGCCTCACCAGCGCCCCTTGCTGGCTGCGCGGCGTCGCTGCGTTCGGGGTCGTAGCGAAAACGCCGCTCGCCAAGCGCGCGCAGCGTCGCGACTTGCTCGAGACTCGTGATGCGAAAACTATTGAGGGTAAACGGGTGCTGGAACCACGGCAGATCGATGAACACATAGAGGCCGACGCGTAACTGATCGTCGGAAACGTATTCACTTTCGGTGTTGGCGCCGCCAGTTGCCACTCTTATCCCCCTTGCCCGCCAATTATCACCTTTTCTAAGGGTTTGTAGGCGCTCAGCATGCTTTACTGTGCGCTTTTCTTATCGTCGAAACGGCCGGCAACCGCCTTGACCCCGCCCGCCGCGACGTCGATGGTCATTTCGACGATCGTGGCGCCGGCCTGGACCGTCGTCGCGACGACAATCACTGCCGCGTCGGCGGCGGTGATCAGCGCGCAGCCGCTACAGAAAAGCGCGGCGAAGAGCGAAATGGCGGTAAGCGTCCAACGCTCCCGCATTGCCAAGCAAGGAATTACGCCGCGGAAGTTCTGAGGGGCAGAAGTTCGTCGATCCGGCTGTAAGGCCATGACGGAAGTTTTTCGAGCGTATCCCGGAGCCAGGCGTAAGGCTCGAGGTCATTTATTTTTGCGGTCGCCAGTAGGCTTTGAATGGCGGCGGCCCGTTTGCCGGCACGCTCTGAGCCGGCGAACAGCCAGTTCTTTTTCCCGATAGCAATCGGCCGGATGGCATTTTCGACGGGATTATTGTCGATCGGCAAGTGACCGAGATTGGCATAGCGCATCACCGCCGGCCAGCGTTTGAGCGTGTAGTCGATGGCGCGTGCGAGACCCGTGCCGTCAGCCGTTTTGACGCGCTGATCGATCAGCCTTTCATGCAAGGCTTGCAATTTGGGCAGGCTCTCCTGTTGGCGCAGGGCGAGACGTGATGCCGCGTCGCCCGCGTGACCGCGCGCCTCGATGGCATACAGTTCGCCGATTCGCCGCAAGACCTCTGCTGCCACGGGATGGCCGCCCGGTGTGGCGTGCAGATCGAAGAATTTTCGTCGGCAATGCGCCAGGCACGCCAGTTCGGTTACCCCGTGCCGGAAGGATTCCTTGTACCCCCCACTATGTTGTGCGCAACATAGTGGGGGTTATGTTGCCGCCGAAGATATGTGGCGCCAGTCCAGAAGCCCCTGCAGCCAGCCTGCTCTTGGCCGTTTGACAACACATAACTGGTGGTCCTTGCTGACAGTCCCTCTTAACATCAAAGGACTGTCATGTTCGAA
>JBBRXI010000325.1:0-3292 GCA_038248575.1 Burkholderiales bacterium
GAGACGATCGGCAACTAGACAAGACCCAGCGCAAAGGCGCAAGAACGCCGGGCTAGCGCAAATCAAAGCCCCTTCAGCCGCAAAAGATCGCCGCCTATAACGTGTCGCCATGTTCCACGCGGGGGGTACAGGAATGGATTGTCGAACGCCAAGCGAGGCTGGACGGGCCGCTGCGATCAGCCCAGCAACACGCAGCCCCAGACCGCAATGACATTGATCAGCGCGAGCAGGACGGCGGCGCTGCCGATGTCCTTGGCGCGCTTGGAGAGGTGGTGCGTATCGAGTGAGACACGGTCGACGACGGCCTCGATTGCCGAGTTGAGGAGTTCGACGATGAGCACCAGTAATACACTTCCAATCATCAGCGCACGCCCGAGGCCAACGGCTGGAAGCCAGAACGTCAGTGGAATCAGGAATCCCGCAAGCAGGGCCTCCTGGCGAAAAGCGTCTTCGCAGCGAAAAGCCGCAGCAAGCCCGGCGAGCGAATAGTGGAGTGCATTCCAGATCCTCTGCAAGCCTGTTTTGCCCTTGTATGAACTTTCCTCAAACACAGCTTTCTCCTGAGCCGGAACGCGAGCCTTCCGTTGCTCGGAGGTGCTCGCAGGGGCTCTTGGTACTTCAATACTTTTAATGATTGGATCGTGCGCTCAGGTCTGTCGACGCTGCCGCCCGGCTTTGCAAGCTACAGCGGCAGCGGACTGAAGCGCACCGGGTTCTGCGCGACGTGGTTTGAAATGATGTGCCGATAGAGGTCGGCCATTCTTGCGGCAAGGGTGTCGTCCGACCAATCGGCGGCGTAAATCCGCCCCTCGCCGGACAGCCGTCGATGCAAGGCCGGATCGCGCAATACATCGGCCAATGCCCGCGCGAAGGCGGCAGGGTCGTCGGCGGGGACGACTGCGCCGCGTCGAGCGCTGAGGATGTCGATCGTTCCCATCGCCGCAAGCGCAACGACCGGCAGGCCGGCTGCCATCGCTTCGAGAAGCACCAGCCCCTGAGTTTCAGTGCGTGACGCGAAGACAAAGGCGTCAGCCGCCGCGTAGCACGCCGGCAATTCGGCCTTCCGCTCAAGGTATCCGACAAACTGGACGTGGTCGTGCAGTCTGCGCTCGGCGATGGCGCGCCGCAGATGCGCAAGGGCCGGACCTTCGCCGGCGATCATCAGGAGAATGTCGGGGACCGACGCGCGCGTCAACTCGACGACGTCGAGCAAAAAATCAATGTTCTTCTCGTGCGCCACGCGGCCGACAAAGAGCGCAACCGGGCGCTGCGGGTCGATCGCGCAGCGTGCCCTGAAGCTCTCGCGTTGATCGCTCGGCTCTTCGGGCAGCGGGATGCCGGTGGGCAGGACGTGCAGGGGCGCTTTCACGCCGTAGCCGACAAGGCGTTCGTGAATCGCCGCCGACGGGACGATGACCGCATCGAGCGCGTTGCACTGCCGGCGCGAAAAACTGCGCGCCAGTGCGCGCAGTATGAACGCAGGAAAGAGCGGCGCGTAGTGTTTCAAATATTCCTCGAACAGCGTGTGGTAGGTCGCAATCACCGGAATTCCGGCGCGCCGGGCGGCGTGCGTCCCGGCGTAGTGCGCGACAAACGGTGTCTGCACATGGATGAGGTCGCAGCCTTCGTCGACAGCGTCGGCAACCGCATGATGCATCGCCTTCCAGCGCACCAGCCGGTCTTCAGGATCGCCTGGCACCGGACGCGCGGGAACACGCCTGATCCAGGCTTCGCTTTGCTGTGCGCCGTAGTCGGGGGCGATCAGTCGGACCTCGACGCCGTAGGCGCGCAGGGCCTGCTGATAGGTCTGGATGGCGGTAGAAACACCGTTGATGCGCGGGAAATAAACGTCGGAAATCATCACGACTCGCATGCCAGGAACTCCTCGTGTGCATTGAAAACGACGGCGTGATCGCCGGCCCAGGTGATCAGTTCGAGACGACCGTCGAAGTGCTCGACAATCGCCGTGCAACTGTCGACCCAGTCGCCGCAATTCACGTAACTGATACCGTCCACCTCGCGCATCGCCGCGCTGTGGATATGGCCGCAAATGATTCCGTCGAGGCCGCGCTGGCGAGCCGCGCGGATGGCGCTGTCTTCGAAGTCGAAAATGAACTGCAAGGCGCGCTTGACGCGCCGCTTGGCGTAAGCGGCGAGCGACCAGTAGCAGGAAAATCCAAAACGGCGGCGCACGAAAGAGAGCAGCGTGTTGAGCCGCACGAGGAAGTCGTACGCGGCATCGCCGAGCAGCGCGAGCCAGCGGTGATGGCGGGTAATCTGATCAAACTCGTCGCCATGGAGCAGCAGAAAGCGGCGCCCATCGGCAAGTTCGTGCACGTATTCGCCGACCACCTCGATGTCGCCGAACGAAATCCCGAGGTAGTCGCGCAAGGCTTCGTCGTGGTTTCCCGGGATGAATATGACGCGTTCACCGCGCCGCGCCCGGCGCAGAATCTTCTGCACGAAGGTGTTCTGTGCCGAAGTCCACGCGACGCTGCGGCGCATGGCCCAGAAGTCGACGATGTCGCCAACGAGAAAGACATTTTCGGCACTGAAGCTGCGCATGAAGTCCAGCAGGCGGTCGGCCTGACAGGCGCGTGTGCCAAGGTGGATATCGGAGATGAAGATTGAACGGACGGTCGGCATGGCGCCATCTTCATGGCCGATCGTTACACCCGCTTTTCATTCCGGTTACATCCTCGATTCGGCCAGGCTCCTGCCGACCGGGTGTAATGAATACGTCACCTTCACGTCACATACGGCGATCAAAATTGAGGGTCTGCAAGGCGCCGGTCGATCGCAGCATTTCTGCGCCGGCGGCCACCGGCTCGCCGAGCCATCAAGCCACCGGGGATCAACATGGTAGTGCGCACCAAGAGTTCGCCCAAGGACACGACGCGCCTCGCCGCGCCTCACAACTCGGCCGTCGGCGTTGAAGCCGCAACCGATAATCCGCCGCTGGCCAGGGAACGAAAGATGAAGACGGCCACAGCCGGCGATCCGGTGAACAAGGTCGCGGCCCGCACCCTCGTTCCGTCGGCGCCCGAGTCCGAGGGGGCCCCCGGCGTGAAGCGAAAGCGTCTGGCGAAAGCGTTTTCGCGGCCGCTTGACAAGAAAATCAGGAAAGAAACTTTCGTCCGCGATTGCTTCACCTTCCCGCAAGCCGAGTACGCGCAACTCGTCATGCTCAAGAAACGCCTGGGTGAGCAGGGTATTGCCGTCAAGAAGGGAGAGTTGATGCGCGCCGCCCTGATGCTGCTGCTCGAACTCGGAGAGAACGAGCTGAAGTCCA
>JBBRXI010000326.1:0-3239 GCA_038248575.1 Burkholderiales bacterium
GACAAAGATCATGGCAGGGGGAACCAAGACGCCGGAAGACATTATCGCGTTTGTCCGAACGAAAGGCGTCCTCTCGGAAAGCCAAATCCGATCCATCAAAAACGCTGCGCCTACGGTAATCGAGGGCGAAGTGATGACCGAAGCTGAAATCAAAACCGCGCGTCAGCGCGAAATGTCGGAGGAGGCTCAACAATGAAAACCGTCGCTCTCGTTCAAGGCTCGCCCGAATGGCTTGCCCACCGCGCTATCCACTTCAACGCCAGCGATGCGCCGGCCATGATGGGCAAGTCACAGCACTCATCACGCTCGGAGTTGATGCACGCGATCGCTACCGGCATCACGCCGGACATTGACCCCCGTACGCAAAAGCGATTCGATGACGGCCACCGCTTTGAGGCACTGGCCCGCCCGCTCGCCGAGGCGATCATTGGTGATGACCTGTTCCCGGTTGTCGGGGTTGTGGGCGAATACTCGGCATCGTTCGACGGCCTGACGATGGGCGAAGACGTCGCGTTTGAACACAAGACGCTGAACGATACGATTCGCGCGTGGAATTCGAGCGACGATATAACGGCCCCTTACCGAATCCAGATGGAACAGCAGTGCATGGTGTCCGGCTGCGAGAAAATTTTGTTCATGGCGTCGATCTGGACCGACGATTGCGATCTTGTCGAGGAAAAGCATTTTTGGTACTACCCCGATTTGCAACTGCGCGCGCAAATCGGGGCCGGCTGGGTGCAGTTCAAAGCCGACCTTGCCGCCTACGTTCCGGTCGAAGTGATCCCGGCTGCTGTCGCCACGCCGACGCTCGACCTTCCCGTCGTCTCGATCCAGACCAGCGGGGCGGTGGCGATTATCTCGAACCTTCGCAAGTTCGGCGAATCACTCAATTTGTTTATCGCTGCCCTGCCCGTCAAGCCGTCGACGGATCAGGAATTCGCTGACTGCAAGGCGGCGCTGACCAAGCTCAAGACTTCAGAGGAAACACTGGACTCCGAAGAGGCGCGCGCGCTGTCGCAAATGTCCGAGATTGACGAAATGCGCCGCGAGAAGAAGCTGTATTTCGATCTTGCCAGAACGACTCGTCTTGCACTCGAAAAACTCGTCACGGCACGGGAAGCGGCCATCAAAGGGGAGATTCTGCAAGAGGGCAAGGACAAGCTGCGGACCCACATCGAAGGGCTAAACACTCGCCTTGCTCGCGTGCAGATGCCGGTCGTCCTGGCTGACTTTGCCGGCGCAATGAAAAACAAGCGCACGCTCGCCAGCTTGCGCGATGCCGTCGATACCGCGCTTGCCAATGCCAAGATCGAGGCCAGCCAGATTGCCGACAAGATGCAGATCAACCTAGCAACGCTCGACCAACACGGCCACGCCTTCTTGTTCGCCGATCTTGCCGCCCTGTGCATCAAAGCGCCTGACGATCTGCTGGCTGTCATCAAGAGCCGGATCAACGATCACGAAGCCGCCGAGCAAGCCCGCATCGACGCCGACCGCGAGCGCATCCGTGCTGAAGAACAGGCCAAGGCCGTCGCCGAAGTCGCCAAGGCCCAGCCGGCACCGGTTGCTGCGCCCGCCGTCGTCGAGCCGGTATGGACCTCGCCAGTTCGCGAAGTCGCGCCGATCGCCAAGCCGTCGACGATTGCCTCGAAAGCACAGCAGCTTGCGCTTTTGCTCGAGAGCTTCACCGACGAAGAAATCGAACTAATACTGCACTACGCCGAAAATCTCGTCGATCGCAGGCAAGCAGCTTGAACCACAAAACGCTCTGCTGGAATTGCAGCAAGCCCTATCCGATTGACGACGACCAGTGCCCCAACTGCTGTGCAGCAAACGCCAACGTCGACAGGGAACGGGCCGAGCGCCAAAGCGACTTTCGCGGATGCACGAAGAACAATTTTTTCAACCAAACAAAGGAAGTAAACTGATGAAAAGCACGATGACACCATTCAAAAAAGTGGACGGGGCGAAAGCCCTGACCACGCGCCGGAAACTTGGCATGAACCAAACCGACTTCTGGACGCGCCTCGGCGTGTCGCAGCCGTGCGGATCGCGCTACGAGAATGGCCGCTCACTTCCCAATCCGGTTGCCCTGCTCTACCACATCGCCTACTCGCCGGCCCACGAAACCGTCGTTGCTGGCCTTCGCGGCCAGTCGGTGCAATAAACATGCGCGCCAAGAAAGCAAAGGCCGTCCGGCGCGCCGCTCGCGAAATTGCCATCGAGAGCGGCATCGATCAAGAGACGCACTATCGGCACTATCCGCGCTCGAGAACCGAACAGGGAACGTTCGCTGTCGTCGAGTGCGAGCGCGCCGTGATCAAGCAAGTCAAGTCGATCGTCAAGCGGTCGCTACGTCTCCCAATCGCCGTCATCGATCGCGAGGGATTCAATTCAACCATCAGGGAAACCACTGCATGAAATCGCTACTGTGTAAAAACGCAACCGTCTTTACCGTCGATGGCATCGAGAAAAACGATATTGCCACCGCCATCGAATCCAAGCCGTTCTCACCGTGCGCCATCTTCGACGAAAAATCCGTTGGCTTCGTGCCAATGGTCAAGCACGACGAGCCGTTTCGCCGCATCGGCGATATCGACTACATCACCATGCGAATCGACGAAAAGATTCTGCCGGCCTGTGTCGTTGCTGCTGAAACGCAATACCGGATCGATGCGATCGAAGAAAAAGAAGGCCGGCGTGTCGGTCGCAAAGAACAAAAGGAAATCAAGGAGCAGGCCACCACGGAACTTCTGGCAACCGCCTTCACCCGCACGACCCTGATCCCCGGCTGGATCAACCACGCGACCGGGCACCTTGTTGTCTCGGCAGTTGGCAGCAAGGCCGACGCCTTCGCCGGGTTGCTGCAACTCGCACTACCGGACACCGCCCTCATATCCCGCCTGTCGCTCGAAGTTTTGTTGGCGTTTTGCTTCGAGTCATGGATTAAAAAAGGCGGCGCAAGCAATCTCACCGTCGACGACTCGGCGGTATTTGTGGACGAAGAAGGCGGGACGGTCCGCATCACCGCGCGCAATCTGGACTCCGATGAAGTGCGCGCCACGCTGGCGTCCGGCAGCAGGTGCACCGACCTCGCGCTGACGCACGACGACAAGATCAGCTTTGTGCTGACCGATTCGCTGGAATTCAAAAAAATCTTGTATCTCGGCATCGAAGCGATTCAGGAAGCCCAGGGTGACTTTCTGGAAGATGAACGCCGTGACGCTGAAATCGTCCTC
>JBBRXI010000327.1:0-3216 GCA_038248575.1 Burkholderiales bacterium
CCGTGCCGTAGCGGCGCAGATCGCGATACCAGCCGTAATGCGCCGGGTCAAGACCAGTGGCGATCATCCGGCTGTCGAGAACGTCAAGACGCTCTTCGCGTTGCGAGCCGCCGATGATCTCGCCGATGCCCGGTGCCAGCACGTCCATCGCCGCGACCGTCTTGCCGTCGTCGTTCAGGCGCATATAAAAGGCCTTGATCTCCTTCGGATAGTTCATCAGCACCAGCGGCCCGCCCACGTGCTTCTCGGCGAGGAAGCGCTCGTGCTCGCTCTGCAGGTCGGTCCCCCATTTGACCGGGTAGTCGAACTTCACCTTGCTGTTTTGCAGAATATTCACCGCGTCGGTGTAATCCATGCGCACGAAATCACAATCGACCATCGCCTGCAATTTGGCGATTACGCCCTTCTCGATGCGTTCTTCGAAAAACTCCATGTCGTCGGCGCGCTCGGCAAGAACCGCCTTGAATACGGTCTTGAGCAGCGTTTCAGCGAGCGTCGCGTCGTCGGCGAGGTCGGCGAACGCGATCTCCGGCTCGATCATCCAGAACTCGGCGAGATGGCGGCTGGTGTTCGAGTTCTCGGCACGGAAAGTCGGTCCAAAGGTGTAGACCTTCGACATCGCCAGGCAATAGGTCTCGACGTTCAGTTGCCCGGAGACCGTGAGAAACGCTTCGCTGCCGAAAAAATCCTTGGAGAAATCGACCTTGCCCGATTCGCTGCGCGGCAGATTGTTCAGATCCAGCGTCGACACGCGGAACAACTCGCCGGCGCCTTCGGCGTCGGAAGCGGTGATGATCGGCGTATTGACCCAGAAAAAGTTCTGCTCGTTGAAAAACCGATGAATCGCCTGGGCGACGGTGTGGCGCACGCGCGTCACGGCGCCGATGACGTTGGTCCGCGAGCGCAGGTGCGCGACTTCGCGCAAATACTCCATGCTATGCGCCTTCGGCTGGATCGGATAAGTATCCGGATCGTCGACCCAGCCGATGACTTCGAGCGAGCTTGCCTGCATTTCGAAGGGCTGACCCTTGGCCGGCGAGGGAACGATCAGGCCGCTGGCGACGACCGAGCAGCCTGCGGTCAGATGCCGGACCTCGTCGGCGTAATTGGCCAGCGTGTCGGGCGCGACGACCTGGATCGGGTGAAAACACGAGCCGTCGGAGACATTGACGAAGGACAGACCGGCTTTCGAATCACGCCGCGTGCGCACCCAGCCTTTCACGGTAACCGGGACATTGGCCGGCGCTTGCGCGCCAAGGATTTGTTTGACGCTCAGTGTGGTCATGTCTTCTCGGGCTCAAATGGAATGCCCGGCAGTATCCCCGAGCGAACCGACATCGTCAATGCGACGACCGCCGCGAAGACACTCGCCTCTCTCGAGCCGGTTGTCGGGGGCTGCCGGCGCGCGAGCCATTCATGCGGCGGCGGCGCGCGCGAGCCCCTCCTCAGGCTGGCGACGAGCGCAAAGGCGTCACCGTATTGGCGCGAATCAGAAATTCAACACGCAGGATCGGTTCGCCCTTTTCGCCGGCGAACGTGTAGCCGACCAGTTCGAGTCTTTCGCCGACCTTGATCTCGGCCGTCTTCCAGGCTTGCAGACGAGTCAGCGGCGACAATTCGATTTCCCACTGCGGATCTCGCCGGGTCGGCAGGACGGCACGCGCCAGAATAGCCGCCGCGTCCACACGCGCCGACTGCCCGGGAGCCTTACGTTCGCCGAGGTCGGCTGGCAGCACCAGTGGGTTGGCGAGCGCCAGCGTCAGCTCGACGTGCGGATTCTGCCAGCGCACGCGCGACGCCGTGCCGGCCAGGTAGATCGGCCGTGTCTCGTCGAAGCTGCTCCAGCCATGGTGGGCGAGCAAGGCGCGGCTGGCCAGGGCGAGCGGCACGCCGATCAGGAAGTCTCTGCGTTGCATGTGTATCTCCTCAGTAATAGGCGATCCAGCGGCCGCAGGCAATCACGGCCAGCCAGATCGACAGGGAAAGACCCGCCTGCACGCGCGTCGCCGTGCTGCGCACGTCGAGCGGACCGCGAGTGTGCAGCCAGGCCGCATTGAGCCCCGCTGTCGCGATGAGCAGCAGCTTGGCGAGAAAAACCGGGTTGCTGACGAGTTCGGCGGCGCGCGCAAGAAACAGCGCGGCACCGGAGACGGCGACCAGCGCGAAACCGGCGAGCGTCCAGGGCAGGATGAGGCGTGCCTGCGCGGCGACGTCGACGCGGCGGATCAGCCCGAGCAAGCAGAGCTCGACAATCAACAGGCTCCCGAACAGCGTTGCCAGCCCGACAATATGCACGGTCTCGAGGACTGGATAGGCGAGACTCGTGCGCAACCAGACGGCAAGCGCGCTGTGCTCGAGTGCCGATAGCGCCGACGTCACGCCAATCTTTCAGCGCCCGGGCGACCGGGCGCGCGCAAGCGCTCCAGGAGCACGAAACGGCCCGCGGCGTCGGGACGCCAGATGAGCACTTCGCCTATGCCGAGCGTTTCCCCGGCCAGCACGCTGCCCGCGCGCAAGGCGTCCCAGCGTTCGGCCGCCCATAGCGGCAGGCAAAAGGCCACCAGCAGCGCGGTCCGTATCAGGAATCGCCAAGCATGGCGCATCGCCGCCTCCGCGGGTCGTGAGAACCGACAGACGGTCAAAAGCGCGATTCGTTCCCAACCCGATCGCGCGAACACGCGGCAGGCCGTCGCATAAAACACGAAACGATAACCTTGCCTGCCGGCAATCGTTTATCCGACGCACCATCGCCGCACCCTTCGGCACGATCAACTGCCTCGCCGTCCCGGCGCGCACGCCAGAGAAGAGTTTCGGCGCACTGCCTGACGCCAGCAACGTGCTCGTCGGGTGACAACAGTGGCGGCCCGTCAGGCCGCCGCTATCTATCCGGGAATCACGCCACAAGCCACACGCGCCCCGCCGCCGCCCAGTAGCGCTGGGTGGTCGGCGTGGTTGTCGCCGCCGGCATGCACCATCACAGAACGGCCGGTCAGATCCGACAGCTTGAGCCGCGGCGCGAGCACCGGCATGCTGGCCCGGCCATCGGCTGCGACATACAGCGGTGGCAAGTCACCCAGATGGCCATCGCCCCAGGGCGTATCGTGGCGCTTCGAGGCTTTCGGGTCATAGTGTCCGCCCGCGGCCAGCGCCGGCACTTTTTTCCCGGTCTGTTCGGCCGGGTCGCAGCTTGGATTCTGATGTACATGGAAGCCATGC
>JBBRXI010000328.1:0-3196 GCA_038248575.1 Burkholderiales bacterium
GCTACGCAGCGAGCCGGCAATGGCGCACCGACCGCGACGGCGCGCTGCGCATCGTGCTCGGCGACACAGCCAACGTCACGGCGTGGCGCAGCGAACGGCGGCGCTACTGGTACGGGCAGTGACCGTCAAGGCCAAAGGGATCAAGGCCAAAGGGGTCGTAGTCTTTTCAAGGCCAAAGCGAGGCCAAAGAAGTCGTAGTCATTTGGAATTTCCAGCAAGCATCGCCGATTGACCGCAGGAACCCGCATCACCCATACTTCCCGAAGGCCTATTGAATCTGAATTTCCTATTCTTTGATGAGAACTTCATGACATCACCATCGCTTGACGCATTCTGGATGCCATTTACGCCGAACCGGCAATTTAAGGCTGCACCGCGTCTGGTCGTTTCAGCCGAAGGGATTGCCTACCGCAGCGCCGACGGGCGCGAGGTGCTCGACGGCTCGTCGGGACTTTGGTGCGTCGGCGCCGGACACCGCCATCCGCGCATTAGCGAAGCAATGAAGCGGCAGATCGACACGCTCGATTTCGCATCGAATTTCCAGGTCGGACATCCAGGCGCTTTCGCGCTCGCCGAACGCATCGCAGCGCTCGCGCCACCTGGCCTTGATCGGGTCTTCCTGGTCAACAGCGGCTCGGAAGCGTGCGACACGGCAATGAAAATTGCGCTGGCGTATGCGCAGGCTCGTGGCGAGGGCCAACGTAATTTGTTTGTCGGTCGCGAACGCGGATTTCACGGCGTCGGCTTCGGCGGCATTTCAGTCGGCGGCATGGTCAACAATCGACGCGCCTACGGTAGCGCCATGCTGCGCGCCGATCATTTGCGCGCGACCTGGGACCCACAGACGCAGGCTTTCGTTCGTGGACAGCCGCAGCACGGTGCGGAGATGGCCGACGAACTCGAAAACCGCATCATTGCACTGCACGACGCCTCGACTATCGCGGCCGTGATTCTGGAGCCTATCGCCGGATCCACCGGCGTCTTGGTACCGCCCGTCGGCTACCTTCAGAGGATTCGCGAGATTTGCGATCGACACGGCTTGTTGCTGATTTTCGACGAAGTGATCACCGGCTTCGGGCGCCTCGGTGCGATGTTTGCGGCACAGGCTTTGGGCGTCGTACCGGATATGATCCTATTCGCCAAGACCGTCAGCAATGGCGCCGCGCCACTCGGTGGCGTCATCGTCAACCGCAAGATCCATGACGAAATTATGTGTGGACCGCCACATCTCGCGGAATTGATGCACGGTTATACCTGTTCCGGGCATCCACTCGCTTGCGCCGCCGCACTGGCCATGATCGACGTCATCGAAGAGGAGGCGCTCCCCGCACGCGCACTCGCACTTGCGCCTCAGTTCGAACGCGCCGTGCACTCGCTGGCGGATATGCCTGACGTGGTCAGCGTGCGCAATATCGGTTTGGCGGCAGGTATTGAACTCGCGATGCGACCCGGCGCACCGGGTCAACGCGGATCAGAAACACAGGCCGCCGCATTCGATCGTGGTCTGCTCACCCGCGCACCCGGCGACACACTGGTGCTGGCGCCTCCATTGATCTGTTCGCCCGGCGAGATTGAGCGCATGGTCGACCTCTTGCGCGCCGCCATCAAGGACACGTCGACAACCATGGCAGGCAAATCATGAAAGCCGTCGTGCGCCCTCCGTGCAAAACGCCTTTGCCTTGGCGGGCCGGCGTATTTGCTTTGCCAAGCTGAGCGAAGGCGTCAGGGCTGCGGCGCCGCGCCGGCCTCGCTCGTGACGGCGATTGCCGCGAGGTCGAGGTCGGCGAGCGCCGCGTCATATGCGCTGTCGATGCGTGCAAGGACGTCGTTGACCGCTGCGCACTGCGCGAAGTCGCACACCGCTTGCTCATCGTCATCATCCTGGCGCAAGGGGGCGATTATCGCGCCGAGCGGTATGCTCGCCGGGTCGCGCGCCGGCAGGTAGGCGGGCGGGTTGTCGTCGGTGCGCACGAGCAGGCGGTGCCGCTCGACGGCGTCGAGAATCACCTGGACGGCGTGCGCCGGAACGCCGAGCTGGCGGGCCAGTTCGTCGGTCACAGGCGGCAGGCGTCCGGCGAGGAAGTTTCCCGCCACGATGCTCATCGCGCCGAGCGCCAGGCGTTCGCGCGTGCGATTGGCAAGCCGTGGCTCGCCGGGTTCGGCCAGCAGATATTCGGGGTGCTGGTAATAGAAGGCGATACTCGCGCCGAAGAGCAGGATCAGCCAGCTCAGATAAAGCCAGATGAAGAAGAGGATGAGGACGGCGAATCCGGAGTAGATCGCCGTGTACTTGCCCGACGTGGCGGCGAAAGCGGCAAATGCCCAGCCGGCGCTCTGCCAGGCGATCCCGGCGGTGGCTCCGCCGAGCAGCGCGGCGGCCGGTCGCACACGCGTGTTGGGGATGAAGTAATAGGCGAAGGTAAACGCGCCGATGACAAGCAGATAAGGCGCGAAGCGACTGGCGGCGACGGCGATCCAGCCGAAGGCTTCGATTTCGAGCGCCCGGCCGACGATGTCGGCGTTCATCACCGACGCGGTGACGCCGAGCGCCGCGAAAACGAGGATTGGTCCGACCAACAGCAGGCTCAGATAGCGGCTAAAGCGCTCGCCAAAGGGACGCGGGATGGTGACATGCCAGATGTAATTAAACGATTCTTCGATCTTCTGGATCAGCGAGAGCGAGGTGTAGAGCAGCAGGGCGAGGCCCACCGATCCCAAGACGCCGACATTCATGTTGGCGATGAAGCCAATGATCCGTTGGGTGAGTTCGCCGCCGCTCTCGCCGAGCGGGGCGAGTACGCCGCGTAGCATCGGCTCGATCTGGTTGTGCACGCCGAAGGCCTTGAGCACGGAAAAGCTCAGTGCGAGCAGCGGCACGAGCGAAAGCAGCGTCGTATAGACGAGGCCCATGGCGCGCAAGGTGAGTTGCCCGTCGCTCGCATCGCGCACCAGTACCGTCAGCGTACGCGCGACGCGCAGGGCGGTGCGTGTGCCGCGGGACGGCGCGTTGCGCACGCCCCAGATCGTCTTCCTGAACCGATGGCGAAGTTTCGTCACAAACATCGTCGTCTCCTCGTTCTTGATCCTGCTATTTTGACATGGGCGGCGATGGCGTGCCGCCCGTCTTGGCCGCTCGCGATGTGAGCGGCGCGGAGGTGCCGAGCGCGACGGCGCGCTGCGCATCGTGCTCGGCGAC
>JBBRXI010000329.1:0-3181 GCA_038248575.1 Burkholderiales bacterium
ATTACGTCAGCTGTTCGCCGTTCCGCGTGCCGATCGCCCGCCTCGCGGCAGCGCAGGCAGCGCTAAAGGACTAAGTGGCATAGACAGGCGCGGGGCACGGAGAAGTTTTCCGTGCCTTTTTTTTTTGCGTCACGCGCGCACTTAAGGACGCAGCGGCAGCCGCAGCCGCGCGATCAGTCCGCCGCCATCACGTGTCAGGAGTTCGAGACTGCCGTCGTGCAGTCGCGCGATGCGCTCGACGATGGCCAGGCCGAGGCCGGTGCTGTGGGCGTTGGTGCGCGCGTTTTCAAGTCGGGTAAAGGGCCGCTTGAGGCGTTCGACTTCAGTCTCGGGAATTCCCGGCCCGCGGTCGAGAACGTCGATCACGATGCTGCGTTCGTCGACGTGCGTGGCAACCGCGACGTCGTCACCAGCGTATTTGCGCGCATTGTCAAGAAGGTTGGCAACCGCCCGGGTCAAGGCCTGGCGGCGTAAGCGCGTCGGCGGCACGTGGCGCAGGTCAAGCTGCGGCGTCCGTGCGCCGCGCGCCAGGCGGCCGATGGCCTGCGCGACGAGCGCATTGACGTCGGCAAGTTCGCTCGCTTCGCCGCTATCGCCGCGCGCATAGTCGAGAAACTGCGCGATGATCGCGTCCATTTGTTCGATGTCTTCGACGACGCCGGCGCGTGCCGCGTCGTCACTGATCGACATTTCCGATTCGAGGCGCAGGCGCGCGAGCGGCGTGCGCAGGTCGTGCGAGATACCGGCGAGAATTTCAGCACGCTCGGCGTCGATTCGGCGCAGGTCTTCCGACATGTGGTTGAAAGCCTCGGCAAGCTGGCGCAGTTCGAGGGCGCCGCGCTCGCCAACCGGTTCAGGGTACTGGCCCCGGCCAAGCTCGCGAGCGGCTGTGGCGAGCGTGCGCAGCGGCAGGGTGACGCGCGAGACGATCAGCCAGGCGACAAGCAGCGCGAGTGCCAGTGATACGCCGCCCCAGCCGAGCCACTGCCAGGGAAACGCACGCTCGGCACGGCCGCCAGGCAACATCAGCCAGTAATCATCGTCATCGCTGTCGCCAATCGAAAAACTGACCCATATCCCCTGTTGCCCGTTGACCGAACCGGCCAGCCGGGTGTCAGGTCCGAGCTCGGCCGTGACGGTGTCCGCCACGACGCGAAAAAAAAAGTTGTCGGGCAAGGGCTGCACGCGATCGCTCGGATCGGCGGGGTAGAG
Source organism: Burkholderiales bacterium (assembly GCA_038248575.1). Classification (GTDB taxonomy): domain Bacteria; phylum Pseudomonadota; class Gammaproteobacteria; order Burkholderiales; family Rhodocyclaceae; genus Propionivibrio. The sequence continues at coordinate 1,213 of JBBRXI010000329.1, forward strand.
ATGGACGCCTTCGCTGTCGGCAAGATCGCGCAGCAGAGCGAGCCGCTTGAGCGGGTCGGCAGCGACGACCGCGGCGGTCGTCAGGTTGACGACGCTGGCGGAGAGCTGGCCGAGCTGGCGCGCGCGCGGCTCGCGTTCGGCCAGACTGAACAGCGTCAGCCAGGTGGCCACCGAAACGAAAATCAGCAGGCTGACGAGCAGAAAAGTGCGGACGAGCAGCGTGCGTGGAAACAGGCGCGAATGGCGGATCACTTGCGCGGCTCACTTGCTCTGGCCGTCGGGAATAAAGACGTAGCCGAACCCCCAAACGGTTTGCAGATAACGTGGGGTAGTCGGGTCAGGTTCAACCAGCTTGCGCAGACGGGAGACCTGGACATCAATAGCGCGGTCAAAGGGACCTTGCTCACGGCCGCGTGCCAGGGTCATCAGGCGATCACGCGAAAGTGGCTGGCGTGGATGTTCAAGCAATACCTTGAGTACTGCGAACTCACCGGTCGTCAGGGGTAGAACTTCACCGTCCCGTTTTAAGGTGCGAGTGCCCAGATCAAGCTCAACATTGCTAAAAGCGATTATTTTGTCTTCGCCGGTTGGCGCGCCCGGCACAAGCGATACCCGCCGACGCAAGACGGCCTGAATACGGGCCACCAGTTCTCGTGGATTGAATGGCTTCGGCAGGTAATCGTCTGCGCCCATTTCAAGTCCGACAATGCGGTCAATCTCGTCACCTTTTGCGGTGAGCATGATGATGGCCTGTTGCGGCTCATTGGCACGCAGACGGCGGCAGATCGACAGTCCATCTTCGCCGGGCAGCATGAGATCGAGAACGATCAGATCAAAGCTGTCGCGGTTCAGCGCTTTGTCCATGGCGTCGGCATTTTCTGCGGTTTTAACGGCAAATCCCTGCTCACCGAGATAGCGTTGCAAGAGGTCGCGCAGTCTTTTGTCGTCGTCGACAACCAGAATTTTTCGTTCAGCCATGCGTGAATCGTAACCGGAAAGCCTGCCTTGCGGGAAGAGGCAACTTTGTTGTGATTGGAAATATTCAGGTCAGGGAGGGCTGGTCATGATTATTTCGTCTCCATTTTGCTCTTGATGGCCTGCATAAGACGCCAGGTTGGCAAGGAGAATGTGACGACAATCGCCAGACACACAACCTATTGCTCAGGCCCGGTGAAGTATAAATTTTTTGTCATACCGGCGAAAGCCGGTATCCAGTGCTGACGAGGATTCGCCTGCTAGACCCCGGCTTTCGCCGGGGAGACGACTTCAAACATATTCAGGCTGGATCAAAAAGGGGGCTTGGTGTCGTGTTAATTGGCAGAAGACGCGGTTTCCCCGCCGGGTCTGTCACCGTACTTATGCAACTGATATTACTCAGCCACCTCTGACAAGCCAAATTACTTGATCTGTCACGCTCGTCGATCTACTACCTCCCGCAACCGACGCCGGAAGGCGATCTTCGGCTGATGCGGCGAATCGACGAACTGCACCTTGAACATCCCTTTGCTGGCGCACGCATGCTGCGCGACATGCTCAAGCTGGAAGGCGTCGAGGTGGGGCGCAAACACGTGGGCACACTGATGAAGAAGATGGACATCGAAGCGCTCTACCGCAAGGCCAACAGCAGCCGGCGCAACCAGGCGCACCGCATCTATCCCTGCCTCTTGCGCCAGATCACCATTGACCACCCGAATCAGGTCTGGGCGATGGATACAACCTATATCCCGATGCAGCGCGGTTTCGTCTATCTGACTGCCGTGCTCGACTGGGCGACGCGTCGTGTTCTGGCCTGGCGTCTGTCCAACACCTTGACCACCGATCCGTGTGTCGAGGCGCTGGAAGAAGCCATTCTGAAATACGGCGCGCCAGAAATCATGAACACGGATCAGGGCAGCCAGTTCACCAGTTCAGCCTTCATCAGCGTGCTTGAAGAGAACGCGATTCAGATCAGCATGGATGGCAAAGGCTG
>JBBRXI010000330.1:0-3165 GCA_038248575.1 Burkholderiales bacterium
GCGAAGTTGAGCAGGATGCTGCCCTTCTTCATGAGCTTTATGCGATCGGCATTGATCAGGTCTTTGGTCGCCGGCAGCAGCGGGACGTGCAGGCTGACAAAGTCCGAGCGTTTGACGAGGTCGTCGATGCTAACCGCTTTCCTGACTTGCGAGGGCAGGCGCCAGGCGGCATCGACGGTGATTTCCGGGTCGAAACCGACGACGTTCATGCCGAGTTCGATCGCCGCTTCGGCGAGCATCGAGCCGATCGCGCCGAGGCCGACGATGCCGAGCGTGCTGCCGCGCAACTCATGGCCGACGAAGTTTTTCTTGCCGGCTTCGACCTGCTTGTGCAGCGATTCATCATCGCCAGTCAGCCCGGCGACAAAGTTGAGCGCCGGGAAAATGTTGCGTGTACCGAGCAGCATGCCGGCGATGACCAGTTCCTTGACGGCGTTGGCGTTGGCGCCCGGCGCGTTGAAGACGACGACGCCGCGTTCGCTCATCGCCTTGACCGGGATATTGTTGGTGCCGGCGCCGGCACGGCCAATGGCCAGAACGCTGGCCGCAATCGGCAGCTCGTGCATGACCTGCGAGCGCACGAGAATGGCGTCGACGTCACTGCCGTCGTTGCTCACGGTGTAGGCCTCGGGAAGGCGGGACAGTCCTTTTTTCGAGATGGCGTTGAGCGTCTGAATTTTTCGCGTCATTTCTTTGTTCCTCGTTCGATAGGGCAAGATCGGGCAGGACCGGGCAGGACCGGGCCAGGCGTTCAATCGCCAGCCCGACCGGCGTGTTTAGCCGTGTTGTTTTTCGAAGTCCTGCATGAGATCGACGAGCGCCTGCACGCCGGCGACCGGCATGGCGTTGTAGATCGACGCGCGCATGCCGCCGACCGAACGGTGACCCTTGAGCTGGACCATGCCACGCGCCTTTGCCGCCTTGATAAATTCGTCGTCGAGCGCGGGGTCTTTGAGCGTGAACGGGATGTTCATCAGCGAACGGTTTTCGGGCGCCACCGGCGAGGCGAAAAAGCTCGACGCATCGAGCGCGTCGTAGAGCAGCTTGGCCTTGGCGCGATTGGTCTTTTCCATCGCCGCGAGGCCGCCCTTGGCCTTCAGCATCTTGAACACCAGGCCGGCGGTGTAGATGGCGTAGGTCGGTGGCGTGTTGTACATCGAGTCGTTCTCGGCTTGGACCTGATAGTCGAACATCGTCGGCGTGCCCTTGAGCGTCTGCCCGATAAGATCGTCACGCACGATGACGATGGTCAAGCCGGCCGGGCCGACGTTCTTCTGCGCGCCAAAATAAATCAAACCGAATTTGGAAACGTCGATCGGCCGCGAAAGGATGTTCGACGACATGTCAGCAACCAGCGGCACGTCGCCGGTTTGCGGCGTCCAGAAGATCTCGACGCCGCCGATTGTCTCGTTCGGCGTGTAATGCACGTAGGCGGCGTTCGGATCGAGTTTCCACGCCGCCTGCGCCGGCGCGTAGGAAAAGTTCTTGTCTTCGGACGAAGCGACGACGTTCACGGCACCGTACTTCTGCGCTTCCTTGATGGCCTTTTTTGACCATTCGCCGGTATTGAGGTAGTCGGCCGACGCCTTGCCGCGATACAGGTTCATCGGCACCATGGCGAACTGGGTCGACGCGCCGCCTTGCAGGAAAAGAACTTTGTAATTGGCGGGAATCGCCAGCAGTTCGCGCAGATCGGCCTCAACTTCGGCCTGGATCGCCATGTACTCCTTGCCGCGATGCGACATCTCCATGACCGACATGCCGCAGCCGTGCCAGTTCACGAGTTCGTCACGAGCCTGCTCGAGGACCTCCTGGGGCAGGGCGGCCGGGCCGGCGCTGAAATTGAAGATTCGTTCCATGGGGATTAATCCTTTCTTTCTGGAAATGATGCAATGGCTAAAGGGAATAACACGGGAATGACAAGAGGATGATACGAATCGGGTGAGGCCCTTGGGCGCCGGGCGGGCTATCCCGCGCTGTGCCGAGAGAACGATTTATTCTAGCCAATTTGTCCGCCGCTGTCGCACGTAACGACGTACGGGCGCCGTCTGTGGCAGATTTGCGGGCAAAGAAAAGCCCGCGACAGCGGGCTGGCAGAAGCGCCTCTGGTCGCCGACAACTCGGGTCGGCGCCGCCACGTTCAGGCCGACGCTTGCACGGCGATCTCGTGGCCGGTGCGCACGATGCGGTTCTGCGCATCGACGTAGATCAGCGCCGGGGCGTACTCGGCGAGTTCGATCTCGGTATACGTGGCGAAGCTGGCGATGATCAGGATGTCACCGGGCGCGGCACGGCGCGCCGCCGAGCCATTGACCGAGATAATGCCCGAGCCGCGTTCGCCGCGGATGGCGTAGGTCGTAAAGCGCTCGCCGTTATTGACGTTCCAGATAGCGACCTGTTCGTACTCGCGGATATTGGCGGCGTCGAGCAAATTCTCGTCGATCGCGCACGAACCTTCGTAATGGAGGTCCGCGTGCGTCGTCGTGACGCGGTGCAGCTTCGATTTCAGCATTGTTCTTTGCATGGTCTTGCCCGCTTGAAGGGGTCAAAAAAGCCGTGGGGAGGGGCATTCTAGTCGCAATTGGCGGCGTGTCAAGTGGAAAGTACTGCGGGGTTTTGTATCAAGATTTCGACGTTGTCGATCAGCCGCGGAGCGCCGAGACGGCTCGCCGCGAGCACCACGAGTTCGCGGTTTCCGGCTTGCGGCGCCTGCAAATCGGATTGCTGGCGAATCGCGATGTAATCGGTTTTCCAGCCGTGGGCATCGAGTTCGCGCCGCGCCGCGTTCTCGTGTTGCGCGAAGTCGGTGGCGCCGCCCTGCACGGCGACGCGGATCGCGTCGAGCACCCGGTTAAGGCGCGGCGCTTCGGCACGCTCGGCTGAGGTGAGGTAGCCGTTGCGCGACGAGAGCGCCAGACCATCGGCGGCGCGCACCGTTTCGCCGCCGACGATGTCGATCGGCAGGGCCAGCTGGCGGGTCATGTTGCGCAGAACCATCAGCTGCTGGTAATCCTTCTTGCCGAACACGGCGACCTGCGGCTGCACGATGTTGAAAAGCTTCAGGACGACGGTCGCGACGCCGCGAAAGTGGCCCGGGCGAAACTCGCCTTCGAGCTGGTTCTGGATCTCGGGCGGGTCGACGTAATAGCGCTGCGGGTCGTGGTA
>JBBRXI010000331.1:0-3157 GCA_038248575.1 Burkholderiales bacterium
GTGACCAGCATCAGCGAGCGCGCCAGCAGATCAGCGATGCGTGCTTCATCAACCTCGATGCCGCGCACGCAATGGACGTCGAAACTTCGCATCCCGTCGGCGAGCAGGCGAATGCTCTGCAGGACGTTATGGGCGATCAGCGGCTTGAAAACGTTGAGTTCAAAATTGCCCGACGCGCCGCCGATGCCGATCGCCACGTCGTTGCCCATCACCTGTGCGCAGAGCATCGTCAGCGCCTCGCACTGGGTCGGATTGACCTTGCCGGGCATGATCGAGCTACCCGGTTCATTCTCCGGAATGCTGATCTCGCCAAGGCCCGAGCGCGGACCCGAGGCCAGCCAGCGCACGTCGTTGGCGATTTTCATCAGCGCCACGGCGAGCGTTTTGAGCGCGCCGTGCACGGCGACGAGGCTGTCGTGCGAGGCCAGCGCGGCGAACTTGTTGGCGGCGCTGGACAACGGCAGGCCGTTGGCGCGCGCGAGTTCGGCCGCAACGCGTTCGCCGAACTCGACGTGTGTATTGAGCCCGGTGCCGACGGCGGTGCCGCCGATGGCCAGCGGGTAGAGCAGGGGCAGTGCGCTGGCAAGGACGATCTCGGCGTGCTCGAGTTGCGCGACGTAGCCGGAAAATTCCTGGCCGAGCGTGAGCGGTGTCGCATCCTGCAGGTGCGTGCGGCCGATTTTGACGACGTCGGCAAAGGCCACTGACTTCGCGGCGAGCGTCGCGCGCAGTTGGGCGAGCGCCGGCAACACGGCTCGGGCAATACCGAGCGCCGCGGCGACGTGCATCGCGGTCGGAAAGACGTCGTTCGACGACTGCCCGAGATTGACCTCGTCGTTCGGGTGCACGCGGCGCGCGAGGCCGCGCTCGCCGCCGAGCAGCTCGGAGGCGCGGTTGGCGAGCACCTCGTTGACGTTCATATTGCTTTGCGTGCCCGAGCCGGTTTGCCACACGGAAAGCGGGAATTCGTCCGCGTGGCGGCCGGCGAGCACTTCGTCGGCGGCGGCGACGATCGCCGCGGCCTTGTCGCCGGGAAGGAGTCCGAGATCGTCATTGACCCGCGCGCTGGCGCGTTTCACCTGCGCCAGCGCGGCGATGATTTCCTCGGGCATGCGCTCGCGTGAAATAGCGAAGAATTGCAGCGAACGCTGCGTCTGCGCGCCCCACAGCCGGTCGGCCGGAACGTCGATCGTGCCGAAGGAATCCTTCTCCGTACGCGTTGCTATCATCGCTATACTCGCTTTCCGCGGTTCTAGATTTCGCCGGTGAAATCGCGTTTGCCGATCTCGACACCGTTATGGCGCAGGATGTTGTACGCGGTGACGAGGTGGAAATAGAAGTTCGGGAGGACGAAGCCGACGAGGTAGGGCTTGCCCTTGAAGCTAAGCTCGCGGCCGCCGACCTTGAGCGCAATGTCGCGTTCCTCGGAGCCGTCGATTTGCGCCGGGGCGATAGACTCGACGAAGGCAATCGTTTTGGCCAGTCGCTGGCGAATTTCATCGAAGCTCTGCTCGCTGTCCTCGTAGCGCGGAACCTCGACGCCGGCCAGCCGGGCGACGCAGCCCTTGGCCTGGTCGGTGGCGATCTGCACCTGGCGCAGCAGCGGATACATGTCGGGGAAAAGCCGCGCGTTGAGCAACACCGTCGGGTCTATCTTGCGCGCCGCCGCGTGCGCCTGCGTCTTGACGAGAATTGCATCGAGGTTGCGCAGCATGCTGGCAAAGGTCGGGGCGCTCGCTTCGTACATTGATAAGCTCATCGTTTGTTCTCCAGAAAAAAGCCGAGGATCTCTATCCCCGGACGGTTAGCAGCAATTATTGGACCTTCAAACGGGCGCCGTTGTGATCATCCATACGCAGTTGCCGCGGCTTTGCTTGTGGATTGCCGCGAGCGAACGCTGGTGGGCCACGAGTTCCTCTTCGCTGGCCCGGACGACGATCTGCGCGCGGCGCGCAATCCCGGCCAGCGCGATGCTCGCCGACACGCTGGCCTGCTCGCTGCTGAGTTCGATGATCAGGCTTTCCTGACCACGCGTCATGGCGACAAAGACCTCGGCGAGAATTTCCGCGTCGAGCAGGGCGCCGTGCAAGGTGCGCCGCGAGTTGTCGACGCCGTAGCGTTCGCACAGGGCGTTGAGGTTATTCTTCTTGCCCGGATGCAAATCCTTGGCCATGCGCAGGGTGTCGTGCACGCTACGGCATACGGTGTGGATCGGCGCGCGGTCGACGCGCGCCAGTTCGGCGTTGATGAAGCCGATATCGAACGCGGCGTTGTGAATGATCAGGTCGGCGCCGCGCACGAAATCGAGGAACTCGGCGGCGATATCGGCAAAGCGGGGCTTGTCCTGCAGGAAGTCGGAACTGATCCCGTGTACCGCGAGCGCACCGGCGTCGATCTCGCGTTCGGGGTTGACGTAGCGGTGAAAGTGGCGATGCGTCAAGCGCCGGCTATTCATCTCGACACAGCCGATTTCAATGATGCGGTGTCCGAGCTTGTGTTCGAGGCCGGTCGTTTCGGTATCGAGGAAGATCTGGCGCATAGGTTTAGCTTTCGCTTGGCAAGGGTCTAAGGCGAGACGTCAATGAGAAATTCAAGTCGCGTTCGCTAAAGTTCAAGCGATTCGCCGCGCGGCGAGCAATTCGTCGATGCCGCGGTTGGCGAGCCGGTCGGCCCGCTCGTTGCCCGGGTGGCCGGCGTGTCCCTTGACCCACAGCCATTTGATTTCGTGCTGCTGGGCGAGCGCGTCAAGCGCCTGCCACAGGTCGGCGTTCTTGACCGGCTTCTTGTCGGCGGTACGCCAGCCATTGCGCTTCCAATTGTGGATCCATTCCTTAATGCCTTTTTGCACGTATTGTGAATCGGTGTGCACCTGCGCCGTGCTCGGACGCTTGAGCGCTTCGAGCGCGCGAATCACGGCGGTCAGTTCCATACGGTTGTTGGTCGTCAGCGCTTCGCCGCCGCACAGTTCCTTTTCGACGCCGCCGGCCTGCATGAGGACGCCCCAACCGCCCGGGCCGGGGTTGCCGCGACAGCCGCCGTCGGCGTAAATATCGATGCTGGCTTCATTGACCATGATCTTCGCTTTCCTTTTGAGTGATTGCGCTCAGCGCCTTGGTCGGCAGTCGCTGCTGTTTCCAGCGCGGCACGATGAGGCGCA
>JBBRXI010000332.1:0-3147 GCA_038248575.1 Burkholderiales bacterium
CGCCGTCAAAGCCGCGCACGGTGTAGCGTCCGCCGATCGAGAAACGGTCTTGCGACACCAGCGGAGTGCGGTTCCACTGCGCGCGCAAGGTCGCGTTGTAACGCAACTGGTGGTCGGCGAACTTGAAAGGCACGATGAACGAAGTCTCGGCGGACATGATCTTGGGGCGCGCCGTGCCTTCGCCAAAAGCCTCTTCGGGGGCCGACAGCGCGGCGAAAGCGCCGGTGCCGCGCCGATAAGCCAAGGTGAGATCGAGAGTCGCATCGCCAATAAAGGCGCGATGCGCCACCGCTGCTTCCCAGCCGGCCATGCGCCGGCGTTGGACTTCAACTTCGCTGTCATCGATGAAGTTGCGCGATTGGGTCAGGTAGCCGCGCAGCGATGCCGTCGTTTTACTGAACGCGTCGCGCCTGAGCAGGCGCGACAACTTGACTTCGTAGTTTTCGCTGGTGCCGCGATAGACGTAGGTCTGGCTGGCGCCTGCGACCGATTGGTCATAGCGGTTGGCGCTCGTCGTGACACCGAGCATCCAGTAACCATAGGGTAGCGAGTAGTGGAAGGTTTGCCCCCAGGTGCCGCGCTTTCCCGAATCGCCGCCGCCGAGGTCGTGGTTGTAGTTGGCGTAAAAAAGGTCGTTGAGCGCCAGCAGATGATCTCCTGAAAGCGTGACGCTGCCCAGATATTTGCCCGTCGCCCGCGACCCGCCATCGTTGGCCGAAACGCTCAGGCGCAGGGGAAACGCCTGCTTCCAGGTGATGATGAGGTCGCTCTCGCCGATTTCCTGCGCCGGGACGATCTCTATGTCGGCTTCGGCGGTCGGAACGCGCTTGAAGTTTTCGAGCGCCTGTTCGATGTCGCGCAGATTGAGGAGATCGCCGGGTTTGGCCGGCACAACGTTCCAGCCGTTGGCGCGCCAATCGCTGCTCTCGGCAAAGCGGATGCTGCCGATTCGACCGGCAATGACTTTCAGGACGAGCGTGCCGCGGTTCACATCCTGCGGCTCGGCAAGGACTCGCGTCGTCACATAGCCGCGGGCAACGATTGCATTCTGAATTCGCGTCATGACGAGGTTGATTCCGGTGCTGCCAAGGCAGCGCCCGTTCGCCGGGTCGCCCGGATCGTCAGCCGCGGCGAGTGCCCACGCAAAATCCGGTACGTCGCTGTCGAGGCGGATTTGATCGATGGTGAAGCACGGCGTTTCGTTTTCCGGAAGGCGGGCGGCGGCCGGCGATGGCGGCTGCAGGCGGATGTCCGGGCTGCGCTCGAACTGCTCGCGCAAGACGCGCTCGCGCTCCTGCTGGCGTTGAAGTTCCTGAGCGGCGAGATCACCCGAAATGTTCTGCGCACGCGTCAGCGGACTTGCTAAGCACAAGGCCACGACGACGATTACAGTCCACCAGGGACCGCTGGACGTTTTTCGCATAGAGGGCGCACCCACTAAAAGAATGCGATGAAGATTGGAAGGATCGACTTGGGATCGACTTGGGATCGACTTGGACTGACGACCGATTGTCTATCTTAGACTATGCCGTCGGCGCAGTTATACAAGAATGTGATGCAGATATTCTAAGGGCCTGTTAAGCCCTAATTTTTTTGGCAGCATTCGCCGCTATTGATCCGGCGTCGCGAAGTATGAACTGGCCGTCACTCCGGCGAAAGCGAGCGAAGCAAGTGCAGAGCCCGGAATCGAGTAAACGCAGAGGTTTCTCACCTGGACCCCGGCCTTTGCCGGGTGAGGAATTCAAACATAATCTCGCCGAACCAATATTGCCGCACCGTCCGGCGCGGCGCAGGCTAGTTAACTGACATCGCCGGGGTCTTTAATGCCAGATGGGATTGAAGATGTCCCGTCGCTACGCGACCTTCGGGCGTGCAATCGAGGCGGGTCCGTAAGGGCATTGGGTCAGAAGCGCCGCGCCGATCCTGGCCCGGGCCGGCGCTCCCGGACACTCCCCCGAGCAGGTCGAAGCGAGCGCCAGCGTCTCGCTGCACACGCTGTTGGGTTCTGGGCGTCGTGAAACGCGCATTCAGAAAAATTTACCCGATGGGTAAACCTCGCCGCCGCCGTCAACGCCGGCCGCGGCCTTTCTTGATCGTCTGCAACTGGGCGATGGCCTGCACCAGTTCGGCTTCGGCGGCCGCGTAGCTGACGTCGGCGCTGCGCTTCTTGAGTGCTTCCTCGGCGTTGCGCTTGGCTTCGATGGCTTTCGCTTCGTCAAGGTCGTGGGCGCGGATCGCTGTGTCGGCGAGTAAGGTGATCAGCGTCGGCTGGACTTCGAGTATCCCGCCCGAGACATATACGAGGACGAATTCGTCGCGGTCGGGAATCTTCAGACGCACGGTGCCCGGCTTGACGCGCGTGAGCAGCGGCGTATGCCGCGGGTAGATGCCCAGTTCGCCCGCTTCGCCGGGGAATACGGCGTAATCGGCCTCGCCCGAAAAAATCAGTTCCTCGGCGCTGACGACGTCAACATGAACTCTGAGTGCCATGGTTTCCTGTCCCGCGTAGGGCGCTTAAAGCGTCTTGGCCTTCTCGAAGGCTTCCTCGATATTGCCGACCATATAGAAAGCCTGCTCGGGAATACTGTCGCATTCGCCGTCGACGATCATCTTGAAGCCGCGGATGGTGTCTTTGAGCGGGACGTACTTGCCCGGCGTGCCCGTAAACACTTCGGCGACGTGGAAGGGTTGCGACAGGAAGCGCTGAATCTTGCGCGCGCGATAGACGGCGAGCTTGTCTTCGGGCGACAGTTCGTCCATGCCGAGAATGGCGATGATGTCGCGCAATTCCTTGTATTTCTGCAGCGTCATCTGCACGGCGCGCGCGACCTCATAATGCTCTTGCCCGACGACTTGCGGGTCGAGCTGGCGCGAGGTCGAGTCGAGCGGATCGACGGCCGGATAGATACCGAGCGAGGCGATGTCGCGCGAGAGAACGACGGTCGAGTCCAGGTGCAGGAAGGTCGTTGCCGGCGACGGGTCGGTCAAGTCGTCGGCCGGAACATAGACCGCCTGGATCGACGTGATCGAGCCGTCCTTGGTCGACGTGATGCGTTCCTGCAGACGGCCCATTTCCTCGGCCAGCGTCGGCTGGTAGCCAACCGCCGACGGCATGCGCCCGAGCAGCGCCGAGACTTCGGTTCCGGC
>JBBRXI010000333.1:0-3146 GCA_038248575.1 Burkholderiales bacterium
GACCACGCTACGTGTACAGCATGCCGGCGCTGCCTGCCGTCGGGATAGCAGGCGAGGTGGCCGCCGAGCAGCACGCCGAGGCCTGGGCGTTCGCGTAACGTTCGGCAAACGACGTCCAGCGCGCCCGCGCTTAACTCGTCGTCCGCGTCGAGAAAGAGTACGTACTGGCCGCGACAATGACGAAACCCCGTATTGCGTGCGGCCCCAGCCCCCGCGTTGGTTTGGCGCAGCCGCTGCCAGCCCTCGCGAAAGGTCTGCTCGAGTTCGCGCAGAACGCTCTCCGTGTCATCTGTCGAGCCGTCGTCGACAACAACCATCTCGCAGCCCGCGCCGAGTTGTTCGAGCACCGAAGTCAGGCATTGGCTAAGTCGATGCGCGTAGTTGTACGTTGGAACGATGACGCTGAGCAGGCAGTCAGCCCCCATTCGCGGCTCCCCGCAGATTTTTTGCGACGAGAATATCTTCCATCACCAGATATTCGAGGTCAGAGCCATAGAACATGTTTAGCGCATCGGTCGGCGAACAGATCATCGCTTCGCCGCGCCGGTTGAGCGAGGTGTTGAGAACAACGGCGTTGCCGGTCAGTTTTTCGAGTTCGAGCATCAGGTCGTAGTAGCGCGGGTTGTGCCGGCGTTCGAGAACCTGGGCGCGCGACGTGCCGTCCTCGTGCACGACTTCGGGCACGCGCTGCTTCCATTCGTCGGCGACGGCAAAGGTAAAGGTCATGAACGGCGCCGGGTGGTCGCTGCCGAGCATCTGCGGGCCGACGCGGTCGATCATGCTCGGGCAGAACGGCCGCCAGCGCTCGCGGAACTTGATCTGCTCGTTGATCCGGTCGGCGACGCCGGCGGCGCTCGGGCAGCCGAGGATAGAACGGCCGCCGAGCGCGCGCGGGCCGAATTCCATGCGTCCGTTGAACCAGGCGACCGGATTGCCGTCGGCGAGCAGTTTGGCGACCTGCTCGGGCATGGCGTCGATTTTCTGCCATTGCGGCCGCGCCGGGTGGTGCGCACAGGCGGCGATGATGTCCTCGTTGCTGTACGCCGGGCCGAGAAAGACGTGCTCCATTTTCTCGACCGGGACGCCGCGTTCGACCGAGACGTAGGCGGCGGCGCCGACCGCGGTTCCGGCGTCGCCCGAGGCCGGTTGGACGAAGAGTTCCTTGAGGTCGGGCCGGGCGATGATTTTCTGGTTGAGCTTGACGTTGAGCGCACCGCCGCCCGAGAAAGCCAATCGGCCGGTCTCGCGCAGGATGTCGCCGAGGTGGTAGTCGATCATCTGCAGCGCGATATCCTCGAACAACTTTTGTATGCTCGCTGCGTAATGGATGTAGGGGTCGTCGGCGATGTCCCCCGAGCGCTTGGGTCCGAGCCAGCTCACGAGCTTGGGCGAGAAATAATAGCCCTTGCCGTTTTCTTTGTAGCGCCGAAACCCGATGACGTTGGCGTAGTCGGTGTTGATGACGAGCTCGCCGTTCTCGAATTTGGCGAGGCGTGAGAAATCGTACTGGGTCGGATCGCCATAGGGGGCCATGCCCATGACCTTGTACTCGCCGTCGAGCATTTCGAAGCCGAGAAACTCGGTGATCGCACCGTACAGCCCGCCGAGCGAATCGGGGTCGTAGAACTCCTTGATCTTGTGGATCTTGCCGTTCTCGCCGTAGCCGAAAAAGGTCGTCGCGTATTCGCCCTTGCCGTCGATGCCGAGGATCGCGGTTTTTTCGCCAAAGCCTGAACAGTGATAAGCGCTCGCCGCGTGCGCGAGGTGATGTTCGACCGGCACGATCTCGATTTTCTTAAGATCAAAACCCAGTTGCACGAGGCACCACTCGATGCGTTTCTTGTAGCGGTAGAAGCGCCGGTTGCCGGCCAAGATCGCGTCGAGTGAACGGTCGGGGGCGTAGAAATAGCGCCTGGCGTAGTGCCAGCGCGCTTTTTCGCGCAAGCTGATCGGCGCGAACGGAATCGCCACGGCGTCGACGTCGGCCGGCTTGATGCCGGCAAACTGCAGGCAGAACTTCGCCGCTTCGTAGGGCATGCGGTTTTTGGCGTGCTTGTCGCGCACGAAGCGTTCTTCCTCGGCAGCGGCAACGAGCTTGCCGTCGATGTACAGCGCCGCCGACGGGTCGTGCGTCAGGGCGCCGGATAATCCGAGTATGGTCAGGGCCAAAGTTCTTGCTTCCTAGAGGATGGCTCGGGTCAAGCGGCTGCGTGGCAGCGAGGCCGCCCAGGGCGAAGTGCATCAAGTATACCCGAGTGCCTGGCTTGCCGGTTCGCCGCGAACTTGCTACCTTGCGAGGCCGTCTTGCGTTATGCGAAGGTCCGTCGTGAAAAATTCGCTGAAGGCCGCCGTTCTGCTCTGCGCCTTGTTGTTGCCTGCGCTGCTCTGGGGTCTCGGCGAGCGGCCCGTCCACAAAATACAGGAAGTGCGGATCGCCGAAACGGCGCGCGAAATGTTCGCCAGCGGCGACTGGCTGGTGCCGCGCTACAACGGCGAACTGCGCCTGCAAAAGCCACCCTTGCCGTACTGGCTGACCGCCGTGAGTTACCGCCTGGCCGGCGTCGACGCCACGGCAACGCGACTGCCGGCGGTACTCTTTGCGTTTTTTTCGGCGCTGCTTTTCTGGAACACGCTGTCGCGTGCCGGCGGCATCGCCTTTGCCGCCAACGGCATCCTGGTGCTCATCGTCTCGTATATCGGGCTGCGCTATTTTCGCAGCGGCGAAGCCGATGCGGTATTGCTCTTTTTCGTGAGCTGCGCCTGCCTGCTCGGTTTTTCGCTGCGCGATGGCCACGGCGGCGCGCAGCGGCGATCCCTCTTCGCGCTGGCGCTCGGCTTGGGCTTTCTCAGCAAGGGGCCGGCAGCACTCGCAATTCCGCTGCTCGCCCTGGTCGCATCGGCCTGGATCGACCGACTGGCGGGGCACCGGCCGCCCGCAACGCGATCGGTTTTTGCCAACTACCTGGGCATCCCGGGCCTTGTTTTGCTGTTTTGCGCGGCGTTCGGCTGGTACGCCTGGATCCTCTGGAAAATGCCCGATGCCGCACAGCACTTTCTCGGCAGGCAGGTCGATGAAACCTTCGTCAGTGGCACGCACGCCAAACCGCTGTGGTGGTATCTCGCGCACTGGTTCGAATTCTTTGCCC
>JBBRXI010000334.1:0-3139 GCA_038248575.1 Burkholderiales bacterium
CATGCGTCGTACCGCTTGCGATGCTGTCAAACAGGGCTTCGAGGTCACTCGAATCACCGGAGAAATTCGCTTCACTCATCAGGCACCCATTTTGTCAAAGACCTTCTGCAACTTCTCGGCCAGCGTCGCGGCAGTAAACGGCTTGACGATGTAACCGCTGGCGCCGGCCTGTGCGGCGGCGATGATGTTCTCCTTCTTGGCCTCGGCCGTGATCATCATCACCGGCAGATGCGAGAGCGCGGGCGTCGAGCGGATGGCCTGCAGCAGCTGCAGGCCGTCGAGGTTCGGCATGTTCCAGTCAGTCACGACAAATTCGAATCCGCCGCCCTGCAATTTCTGCAGCGCTATCGCGCCATCTTCGGCTTCGTCGACGTTGGTAAAGCCCAATTCCTTGAGCAGATTCCTGACGATGCGACGCATCGTCGAAAAGTCGTCCACAATCAGGATTCGCAACTTCGGATCAGCCATTCTTTATTCCCCAGTTTTTCTTTTTAACGCTCGAGCATCGGGCGCAGCGTATCGGCGAGCACCTCGGCGTCGAATTTTGCAATATACGCGTCGACGCCGACGGCCTGCCCCATGGCGCGATTGGCCTCGGATGACAACGACGAATGCATAACGACCGGAATGCCCGAAAAGCGTGAATCGCCCTTGATGTGCCGGGTCAACACGTAGCCGTCCATTTCGGGCATTTCGGCATCGACGAGAATCAGTCGGATGTCGTCGCGCAGCGGCGTTTTCGACTGCATGGCATGTGCCGCGAGTCCCTGCAGTCGCGTCCATGCTTCGGCGCCATTCGTCGCGTGTTTATGCTTGACGCCGAGTTTGTCGAAGACCTCGGTGATCTTGCGCCGGGCGACAACCGAATCGTCAACGAAGAAGACGCCGCGATCGTCGCTGATTTGCGCCGGTGCAATGTCGACGATGACGGCTTCGCCGAAGGCGTTGGCGAGAATCTGCTCGACGTCGAGCAGCGACACCAGGGTCCCGTTCTCGAGTTCGGTGATCGCCGTGATCAAGCCCTGATTCGACGAAAGGACGCTTTCCGGCGCCCTGACTTTCTCCCAGTCGACGCGGATGATGCGATCGACCTCGTGCACCAGGAAACCGAGCGTCCGCTTCGAGTATTCGGCAACCATCATGGTCTTGCCGCGCTCGATCGGTTCATCCTTGTGCTCGAGGAAATTGACCAGCGAGAGGACGGGAATCACGTTTCCACGCAGCGAAACGAGCCCCTCGACGCCACGCGGCATATTCGGTGTGCGCGTGATATGCGGGGTGCGCCCGACCTCACGCACCTTGAATACGTTGATACCGAAGGTCTCCCGTGTGCCGAGCGAGAAGAGCAGAATTTCCATCTTGTTCGAACCCACCAGACGGGTTCTCGCATCGACTGTCTCGAGCAGATTTTTACTTTGCGCCACTTCCATCGTTACACTCCAACGAGATCGCCGTTTCAGGTGGGCTGTACAACCGGAACCGATCCCAGACCGAGCAGGCGCCGCGTCAGCGTCTCCGAGAGTTTCTGGGCTTCGAATTTCGGCACGTACTCGTCTACACCAACGGATTTCCCGAGCTGGTGATTGGACATGCCGGACAAAGACGAATGCATGATTACCGGCACGCCGGAAAACCGCTGATCGGTCTTGATTTTTTTGGTGAGAATATAGCCGTCCATTTCCGGCATCTCCACATCGGTGAGCACCAGACTGACGAGATCAGTGACCTTCTGTCCGGAGGACTCGGCATAAGCGGCAATTTTCTCGAGTTCGTTCCAGGCCTCGCGACCGTTCATCGTCTCGATGTACTTGACCTTCATCGCGTCGAGTGTGCGCGCGATCTGCTTGCGCGCGACGACGGAATCGTCGGCAAAGAAGACGGTCAGCTGCGAATTGTCGAGTGGCTTGATATTGCGGTAGACGATTTCCTCGTCGTAATTGGTCGTCTCCGAGAGCACCTTTTCGACGTCCATCATCATCACCAGCCGGCCGTCATCAAGTTCAGTGACTGCCGTCACCAGCCCGCCCATCTGCGCCAACAGCATCTCGGGCGGCACCTTCATCTGACTCCAGTCAAGGCGCAGAATCGTATCGACGCCCTCGACGAGGAATCCCTGCGTGTGGCCGGCATACTCAGTGACGATCATGATCGAACGCGGCGTGTCAGTATTGAGCTTGGCATAATGCGCAAGGTCGACAACGGGGACGAGCACGCCGCGCAGACTGACCATTCCCTGGACCGACGCGGGCATCTCGGGCGCTGAAGTGATCGGCGGTGTGCGCATGACTTCCCGCACTTTAAAGACGTTGATGCCGAAAGTCTCTCGTCGCCCGGTAGTCGAATTGACGCCGAGCGAGAAAAGCAGAATTTCCAGCTTGTTGGTGCCGGCGAGCTTGGTGCGCGCGTCAATATTCTTCAGCAACTCCGACATGCCCGGACCCCCTCCTGGGAAAATAGCGACAACCTTGCGATCTTGTGTTGCACATCTTAATCGAACACACCTGATTTCACCACATCGATCTCTATAGAAGCCGTGCCGCACGCACAGGCAAGACAAGCCGCGCCGGCAAGCCACTGGCGGGCCGACGCCGGTGTCGCTGCGGCTTGGTTCGGAAGGCCACGCCAGACATTTTTATGCAGGCGTCCTGCCAACCAGCGAAAGTACGCGCGCCGAGAGTTCATGCAGACTGAGCACGCACTCGACGGCGCCGATCAACGCTGCTTCGCGCGGCATGCCATACACGACACAACTCGCTTCGTCCTGGCCAAACGTCCGCGCGCCGGCTGCGCGCATGCGCAGCAGGCCACCGGCGCCGTCCTTGCCCATGCCGGTGAGGATGACGCCGATGGCGTTGCGTCCGACGAGCTCGGCCGCTGAGTCGAAGAGCACGTCGACCGAGGGACGATGGCGATTGACTGGCGGTGTCTTGAGCAATTCGGTCATGTAACCCGCCGCGCTGCGCCTGAGTGCCATGTGGGAATGGCCGGGTGCCACGTAAGCAGGTCCCGACTCGAGCGTTTCGCCACCCAGTGCCTCGATGACGCGCAGCTGGCAGAGGCTGTTCAGGCGAGCGGCGAACGAACCAGTAAATGATTCTGGCATATGCTGGACGATGAGGATCGGCGGGCACGCCGCCGG
>JBBRXI010000335.1:0-3128 GCA_038248575.1 Burkholderiales bacterium
GCCGAGCGGCCCGCTGGCCGCATGGCAGAGCGACCCGTTTACGCCGACGCGGCGAGACGGCCGGCTGTTCGGCCGTGGCGCGGCCGACATGAAAAGTTCGCTGGCGGCTTTTGTCGACGCCGCCGAACGCTTCGTCGCCGCGTACCCGAACCACGCCGGTTCGATTGCCTTGTTGCTGACTTCCGATGAAGAAGGCGACGCGGTCGACGGTACGCTAGCGGTCGTCGAAGCGCTCACCGCGCGCGGTGAGGCGATGCACTACTGCGTCGTCGGCGAACCAACCGCCGTCGCCCGACTCGGCGACACGATCAAGAACGGCCGGCGCGGCTCGCTCTCGGGAAAGCTCACGGTGAACGGCGTTCAGGGCCACATCGCCTACCCTCAGCTGGCGAAAAACCCGATCCATCTGGTGGCGCCGGCGCTCGCCGAACTCGCCTCAACGGTATGGGATCAAGGCAACGAATTCTTCCCGCCGACCACCTGGCAAGTGTCGAATATTCACGGCGGGACAGGTGCCGGCAACGTTATTCCGGGCAGCGTCGAGATCGATTTCAATTTTCGCTTCGCCACTGCGAGCACGCCCGCCGGGCTGCAGGCGAAGCTCGAAGCGATCCTCACGCGTCATGGCGTCGATTTTACGCTGCGCTGGACGCTCGGCGCCAAGCCTTTCCTGACCGGCGGCGGCGCGTTGGTCGACGCGGCGCTGGCGGCGATCCGCGCCGAGACCGGCTGCGACGCCGAGCTGTCAACCTCGGGGGGCACGTCCGACGGCCGTTACATCGCGACGATCTGCCCGCAGGTTGTCGAAATTGGCCCGGTCAACGCCAGCATCCACAAGATCGATGAGTGCATCGACATTGCGGCGCTGGCGCCGCTGTCGGCCATTTATCGACGCATCCTCGAGCAACTGCTCTGTACAGAGGCACCCTGACATGTTCGACCAAGCCCAACTCGAGTTGCTCACCATCCGCGATCTCCTGCGCTTTGCCGTCAGCCGGTTTACCGCCGCCGGGCTGTTTTACGGCCACGGCAGCGACAACGCCTGGGACGAAGCCGTCTACCTGGTGCTCCATACGCTGCACCTGCCGCGTGAAGTCCTGCAGCCCTACGTCGACGCGCGCCTGACCAGCGACGAACGGACCGCCGTCCTCGCCGTCATCAAACGGCGCATCGACGAGCGCCTGCCAGCGGCTTACCTCACCCGCGAAGCGTGGCTCGGCGACGATCGCTTTTACGTCGATGAGCGCGTCATCGTCCCGCGCTCGCACATCGCCGAACTGCTGCGCGAACAGCTCAGCCCGTGGGTCGAGGATCCCTGGGCGATCGGCAGCGTTCTTGATCTGTGCACCGGTTCGGGTTGCCTGGCGATCCTCGCGGCGCAGGCTTTCCCCGAGGCACGGGTCGACGCCGTTGATCTGTCGCCGGACGCGCTCGCCGTTGCCCGGCGCAACGTTGACGATTACGCGCTCGCCACGCGCGTTTGCCTGATCGAATCGGACGCCTTTGCCGGGCTCGCCGGCAATGTCTACGACCTCATCATCTCGAATCCGCCTTACGTCAACGCCGCGGCGATGGCCGCGCTGCCCGACGAGTATCGCCGCGAGCCAAGCCTCGCGCTGGCGAGCGGCGACGACGGCCTTGACTTCACGCGCATCATTCTCGGCAAAGCGGCAGCGCATCTTAAGCCGGGCGGTCTGCTCGTTGTCGAGATTGGCAATAACCGGGATGCGCTCGAACGGGCTTTCCCGGAGGCCTCCTTCGTCTGGCTTGATACCAGCGTCGGCGACGAGAACGTCTTTCTGCTGCGCCGCGAAGACCTGGTTTAGCTGCCCAGCATCCGTCAGACGCCGGCGCGCAGGGCGGCGAGCGGCGGCGCGGCGATCAGCCGCGCGGCGGCAAACCAGCCGGCCGCCGTAACCAGCGCCGCACCGCCGAGCAACGCGATGAGCGGCAGCCAAAGATCGACGGCGACTTCGAACTGAAACACCTTGCGCGCCAGCACCTGGCCGATGGCCATTGCCGCGAAGGCGGCGATCAGCCCGGCGAGCCCGCCGATCGCCGCGAACTCGACGAGCAGCGTGCGGCGCAGCTGCTCGCGCCGGGCGCCCAGCGTGCGCATCAGCGCAAGTTCGTAGCGCCTCTCGTCGGCCGCCGCAGCGAGCGCCGAATAAAGGACGACAATCCCGGTGACGAGCGTGAACAGGAAAATGAATTGGACGGCCTGTGCGACCTGATCGATGATCGCCCGGAGCTGGCGGACGATCGCCGCGACGTCGATCACTGTCAGGTTGGCAAAGTCGCCAACCAGGCGATTGACGAAGCCCGCCTGATCGGGGGCGAGATAGAAACTCGTGATCCAGCTCGCCGAATAGGCCTCAAGAACGGCGGGCGGCGTCAGGACGAAAAAGTTCACGCGCATCGAATCCCAGTTGAGCTTGCGCAAGCCGAGCACCTGCATCGCTACCGTCTCGCCGGCGATCGCAAATTCAAGCTGATCGCCCGTCTTCAGGCCAAGCGTGCTGGCCAGACCCTCTTCGACCGACGCGACGCTGCGCTGGCGATCGGCCTCGCCGAACCAGCGCCCGGCAGTCAGCGCGTTGCCGGCCGGCAGGTCAAGCCGATACGAGAGGTTGAATTCACGCTCGACGAGGCGCCGGGCGCGCTCGTCGGCGTAGCTCGCCGGGTCGACGGCGACGCCATTAACCCGGCTGAGCCGCCCGCGCACCATCGGCGAAAATTCGGCGTCAATATGGTTTTCGGCAAACAGTCGGCGCACGCTCGGCAGTTGATCGGGCTGTATATTGACGACAAAGCGGTTCGGCGCCTGCGCAGGAACCGCGCGGCTCCACGCGGCGAGCAGATCGCTGCGCGTCACGGTGAGCAGCAGCAGCGCGGTAAAACCGATGGCCAGCGCGACAATTTGCACGACACTCGCCGCCGAACGCCGTTCGAGGCTGGCAAGGCCGTAGCGCCAGCCGATACCGCGCCCGCTAATCGAGCGCGCGCCGCCGCGCAGCAGCGCAGCGGCACGAATCGCAAGGCGCGCGACGATCGCAAAGAGCAGCAGTGCGGCCATAAAGCCGCCGACGATATAAGCACCGAGCCGGACTTCGCCCGCCACCCAGAAC
>JBBRXI010000336.1:0-3124 GCA_038248575.1 Burkholderiales bacterium
CACGCTGAGCCCCTTGCGCTGCAACTGTTCGGCCATTTCGAGGCCGATGAAGCCGGCGCCGACGACGAGCGCGCGCCGGCCGGCTTGCGCGGCGCTGGCGATGCGGTCCATATCGGCCAGGTTGCGCAGCGTATGGATACGTGCGTCGTCGATACCGGGCAAGGAGGGTACGAGCGGCGCTGCGCCCGGGGCGAGCATCAGCTTGTCGTAGGCGAGCCATTCATTCTGCCCGCTGCGTG
The DNA here is from genome assembly GCA_038248575.1 of Burkholderiales bacterium. Lineage (GTDB taxonomy): Bacteria > Pseudomonadota > Gammaproteobacteria > Burkholderiales > Rhodocyclaceae > Propionivibrio. The sequence continues at coordinate 240 of JBBRXI010000336.1, forward strand.
CATCGCGCACGCGAACGCGCTTGCCGACGCGGTCTATGCTTTGCGCGTCGCAGCCGGTGCGCACGTCGAGATTGAGCAGCGCCTTGAGCGATTCGGGCGTGTGTACGGCGAGTGCGTCGCGCGCCGCGATCTCGCCGCCGATGTGATAAGGCAGGCCGCAATTGGCGAAGGAGACGTCGGCGCCGCGTTCGACGATGGTGATGCGCGCCGCTTCGGACAGGCGCCGCGCGCGCGCCGCGAACGACGCGCCGGCGGCAACGCCGCCAATAACGAGGAGGTTCATGCCAGTCATCGATTACTCCCTTGAAGGTTGTTAAGGTATATTGATTTATATAATATCACGTGATATAGTTTGGTCAAACTGTTTCCGAGGAGTGCGCAACGATGGAACAAGCCGTGGTCAATATCGACGCCATGCGCGCCGCCGCCGGCCAAGCGACCGCCGTGCTGCGCGTGCTGGCCAATGAAGATCGGCTGTTGCTGCTCTGCCAACTCGCGCACGGCGAGCGCTCGGTCGGCAATCTTGAAGAATTGCTCGGCCTTTACCAGCCGACGCTGTCGCAGCAACTCGGCGTGCTGCGCAGCGAGGGGCTGGTGACGACCCGGCGTGACGGCAAGCGGATTTATTACTCGATCGCCGATGCCAAGGTGCTGGTCCTGCTCGGCGCCGTCTACGAACTCTACTGTCCCGCTCCAGAGGCGAAGCGATGAGCATCGACTGGGCTCAATTTACGCCGGGTAGCGCGGCGCTCGGCGGCGTGCTGATCGGTCTGGCAGCGGCGCTGCTGCTGCTCGGCAACGGGCGCATCGCGGGCATCAGCGGCATCGTCGGCGGACTGCTGCGGCGTCCGCAAGCCGGCGATTTTGCCTGGCGCGTCGCCTTCACCGCCGGTCTGCTGCTGGCGCCGACGCTTTACGGGCTTGTATACGTCATGCCCGAAGTGCGGGTCGACGCCGCGCCGGGGCTGCTCGTGGCCGCCGGTCTGCTCGTCGGCTTCGGTGCGCGCTACGGCTCAGGCTGTACCAGCGGCCACGGCGTCTGCGGCGTTTCGCGTCTGGCGCCGCGCTCGCTTATCGCAACGGCAATCTTCATCGGCGCCGGCTTCCTCAGCGTCTTCGTCGTCCGCCATCTGATCGCTTAGGAGGCGCCATGAACATCGTCCTCGCTTTCGTCGTTGGCGCCGTGTTCGGCGTCGGGCTGATCGTTTCCGGAATGAGCGATCCGGCCAAGGTGCTCGGTTTTCTCGACCTCGCCGGTGCCTGGGATCCCTCGTTGCTCCTCGTCATGGCTGCCGCCGTCGGCGTCAGCGCGCTGGCCTATCGCCTGGCGCGGCGGCAGAAGCGGTCCTGGCTCGGCGCGCCGATCAGCGTGCCGACCGGCCGACAGATTGACTCCCGACTTCTTGTCGGCAGCGCGATCTTTGGCGTCGGCTGGGGGCTCGCCGGCATCTGCCCAGGGCCGGCGCTGGTGCTGCTCGGCAGCGGGGCAAGTCAGGCGCTCGTCTTTGTCTCGGCCATGCTGGTTGGAATGGCCTTGTTCGCGTGGCTCGAGCGCTCGAACACCTGAAGCGCCAGCCGCCACGTCGCCGGTGTCGCCCGGCGCGCTCAGATGGCGTGATAGGCGCCGTCTACGAACATCGCCACGCGACCGACCGGTAGCGGCGTCCAGCACTCATTGTCGGTCAGGGGCTGCGTCGCGATCAGCGCGACACGGTCGTCGGGCGTCGTCACCGCAGCAAAGTCGACGGCAAGATCCTGGTCCTTGAGGTGAGCCGTGGGGAAGGGCGCCTGGCGAATGAGGTAATAAAGCTCGGTCGAGCGGTGTGCAAACAGGCAGTCGCCGTTCGAGAGGAGAAAATTGAAAGGGCCGTGCGGCCGCAGGCCGCTGGCAAATTCATCGAGGACGGCGCGCAGCGCAAGCTTTGCCGGTGGGCCGTCGGGAAAACGCTGGCGCAGCGTCTGCAGCAGGTGGCAGAAGGCGCGCTCGCTGTCGGTTTGGCCGACCGGCAGGACGCTGCCGTCAAGATCGGGCGCATAAGACTCGAGGTTGCCGTTGTGCGCGAAAATCCAGTAGCGGCCCCACAACTCGCGCATGAAGGGGTGGGTGTTCTCAAGCCCGACCGGCCCCTGCGTCGCCTTGCGGATGTGCGCGATGACGTTGAGCGAATGAATCGGATAGCGGCGCACCAGCTCGGCAACCGGCGACTCGCTCGAAGGCCGCGGGTCGAGAAAGGCGCGAACGCCGCGTCCCTCGAAAAAAGCGATTCCCCAGCCGTCACGATGCTGATCGGTCGCCCCGCCGCGCGCCTGGAAACCGGTGAACGAAAAGCAGATGTCGGTCGGGACATTGCAGTTCATCGCCAGAAGTTCACACATCGAATCGCTCCGCTTGCTTGGTGCCCCTATTATCGGCCAGTTTGCCGATCGCCGCGCACGTTACGCTGACCGACGCGATACAGCGGCGCACGGCCAGTCCTGTACGGCAGCCCACGGCCGCGCTCTAGGCCGGCAACGGCGCCGGCGCGAGGGGCGCCTGGCCGGTGGCGAGATAGATTGCGCAGCGCTCGATGTATTCGCGTGTGCTTTTGGGCATCGGCGTGCGCGCCCGGGCAATGGAGAAAATGAGGTTGCGCCCGCTGCGCATGAGTTGCAGGCCGTCCGAGACGTTATGCCGGTCGCCCGCCTCACCGGACGGCTCCAGCGGCGTGAAGTTGGCAAGGCGCTCGGCAGCCGTGACGAGGTCGGTCCACACGTCGAAAATTTCCTGGTCGGTGCGCAAGGTTTCGGTCTTCACCTTGGCCGCCGCGACGAAATCGTGCATCGGCACGCCGATCCCGGCAAAGGCCGGGATCGGCGCGAAGTTGGCAACCATCGCTGCGCCGATG
>JBBRXI010000337.1:0-3119 GCA_038248575.1 Burkholderiales bacterium
CACGAGATGATCTCGGGTGCCCAGTTTCTCGCCACGCCGGAAGTCCGTGATCCGCGATCCGTTCTGCTCGAAGAGCACATCGACTCCGGCGCGCGCCAGACTCGCAATCAGGAAGTAGTTGCAGTAAAGGGCGTCCGCCAGCATCACGTCGCCGGCCTCGAAAGCCGCGCCCAGACTGCGAATAAGGCCCAGTTCGCCACAGCCCTTGCCGCGGTGCACGCCCATCGCTGCATCCAGCACGCCGCCCGTGGCCAGGCAGATCACCACGACGATGCGCGCCAGTGCGTATTTCGCGCCATCGTGACCGGTGATTTCGCCGGATCGTGACCGCGGTTTCGCCAAAGCGTGACCGCGATTTCGCGCTGAACGTGACCGATGCGGATGATGTTGCATGAATAGTTGAAGGTAGCCTTGCCGCTTTTTGAAAGCGACCGAGGATGCCTCAAGAAAGACTATCCATGCGCAAGATACGAGACGTACTCCGCTACCGCCACAGCGCCGGGCTCAGCCTGGAGGCGATTGCCCGAGCGCTTCACCTGTCGAAAGGTGTCGTCGCCAAATACATCCGTTTGGCCAGTATTGCCGGGCTGGACTGGCCGCTGCCCGATGAGCTTGATGATGCCGGACTGGAGAAGCTGCTCTATCGCCAGGTTCAGGTCCGCGAACCGACCTATGCCGAACCCGACTACGCCGTGGTTCATCAGGAACTGAAGAAGAAAGGCGTCACCCTGACCTTGCTTTGGGAGGAGTATCTGCAAGCGGTCGGCGGGCGCGGTTATCAATACACCGCCTTCTGCACCCGCTACAAAGCCTGGACTGGCCAATTGAAGCGATCGATGCGCCAGATTCACTGTGCCGGCGAGAAGCTGTTCGCGGACTATGCCGGGCCGACGGTGCCGATCATCGACGCGAGTAGCGGCGAGATCCGCCCGGCCAGCATCTTCGTCGCCGTGCTCGGCGCATCGAGCTACACCTTCGCCTGTGCGACGCCTGCTCAGACGCAGAACGACTGGCTCACCGGCATCGGCCGCGCCCTGACGTTTATCGGCGGTACGCCCGCTTTGATTGTTCCGGATAATCCGCGCGCCCTGGTTGCCGTCGCCGACCGTTATGAACCGGCGCTCAATCGAGCAACGGCCGAATTCGCCAACCACTACGGCACGGTGATCCTGCCCGCTCGGCCCCGAAAGCCGCAGGACAAGGCCAAGGCTGAAGTCGGTGTGCAGGTCGTTGAGCGTTGGATTCTGGCGAGACTTCGCCACCGGCGCTTCTTCTCGGTCGCTGAACTCGATGCCGCCGTCGCCGAATTATTGCCGGCGTTAAATAACCGTCCGTTCAAGAAACTCCCCGGCTGCCGCCAGGAAGCCTTTGACCGGCTGGACGCACCCTACCTGCGACCGCTTCCGGCTGCCCCGTTCGTCCTGGCGGAATGGAAGCGGGCCCGCGTCAACATCGACTACCACGTCGAGTACGACAACAGCTATTACAGCGTGCCGCATGCGCTTGTGCGTCAGGAGGTGGATCTACGCGTCACGGCGACTTGTATCGAAGTGCTGGCCAAGAACCGGCGCGTCGCCAGTCATGCCCGCAGTGGCCGCAAGGGCCACTACTCGACGGTCGGCGAGCACATGCCGGCCGCGCATCGCGCGCATGCCGACTGGTCGCCCGGAAAGCTGCTGACCTGGGCGTCGTCGGTGGGGCCATCGACCGCCGAACTCGTCAAACGACTACTCAACGAGAAGGTGCATCCGGAACAAGGATATCGCGCCTGCCTGGGGTTGATGCGCTTGACGCGCAACCATGGCCGCACACGGATGGAGGCGGCGTGCGAGCGGGCGTTGGCCGTCGGTGCGCATCGCTACCGCTCCGTCGCTTCGATTCTCGAGAAGGGGCTCGATCGCCACCCCCTCGTTACCCAACAAGCCGAACTGGCTTTGCCGGACCACGCCAATCTGCGTGGCTCGGGTTATTACCACTGATCTACCCTCCCTGAAAGGAAACCTGATGTTGATGGAACAAACCCTATCTACCCTCAAGGCACTGCGCCTGCCGGGCATGGCGAGCGCGTTCGAAGAACAGCAGACTAATGCCGCGGTCAGCAGTCTGTCGTTCGATGATCGCTTCGGTCTGTTGGTCGACCGCGAACACACCTGGCGCGAGAACCGCCGCCTGACCCGCCTCTTGCGGGAAGCGAAGCTAAAATCCTCGCAGGCGTGTGTCGAAGACATTCACTATGGCGGTGGCCGCAACTTGGATAAGTCGTTGATGGCGCAACTGTCGAGCTGTCAGTGGATTCGTCAGCATCAGAATCTCGTCCTGACCGGCGCCACCGGCTGCGGCAAGACGTGGCTGGCGTGTGCCTTCGGCAATGCCGCGTGCCGGCAGGGACTGTCGGTCGCTTATGTGCGTATGCCACGTTTGTTCGAAGAATTGCGCATCGCCCATGGCGACGGCAGCTTCGGCAAACGACTGTCGGCATTGGCCAAAACCGATCTGTTGATTCTCGATGACTGGGGGCTCTCTGCGCTCAATCAGGCCGAACGCAACGATCTGCTCGAGGTGGTTGATGATCGGGTCGGCGCCCGTGCCACTCTAATTACCAGTCAACTACCCGTCGAGCATTGGCATGCCTATCTCAATGATCCGACCCTCGCCGATGCGATTCTCGATCGCGTGCTGCACGCCGCGCACAAGGTCGCGCTGACCGGTGAATCGCTGCGCAAACCGGAGAACCCTTCAACATGATCCAACAGTGCGCTAAACACGGGTTACCCACCGCGCCGCTCGCCTCCCGCTTGATCAATCAGCGGGCGGCGGCACCGTGGATAACCCTGCTACCTCGCCGATTTCGCGACAGCGTGACCGCCGTTTCGCCAAAGCGTGACCGCGATTTCGCCGAGAGCGTGACCGTTTAAGGTAACATCAACCTTTACCCATGCAGCATCTCCGCATCGGTCACGCTTTGGCGAAATCAGCGGTCACGTTCCGCGAAATGCGCAGGTCGGTAATACTCGGAGATGCCGAAGTAGCCCATCCAGCCGCGTAGGTATTGCCCGAGTTTCTCGAACCGGTATTTCATCGCAACTCCCCAGCTCCGCCCCGTCAGTTCACGGAGGCGG
>JBBRXI010000338.1:0-3117 GCA_038248575.1 Burkholderiales bacterium
CCCGTTCTCGCCGCGCAGGCGCTTCACTGCGCGACGGTTCGGCGCGACCACAGCGGCGGTCGCAAGACGGTGCGGGCCTGCAGCGCGACCGCTTCGGCGACGCGGATTCCGTCTACACCGGCCGACAAAATTCCACCCGCATATCCAGCGCGTTCACCGGCAGGGTAGAGCCCCTTGTCGTTCACGCTCTGGCAGTCGTCGCCGCGCGTGATGCGCAGCGGCGACGAGGTGCGCGTCTCGACGCCGGTCAGTACCGCGTCGGGTAGCGCGAAGCCCCTGATCTGGCGGTCGAAGGCGGGCAGCGCCTCGCGGATCGCGGCGATGGCATAGTCGGGCAGGGCGCGCGATAGATCGGTCATGCGCACGCCGGGCTGGTACGACGGCACCACCGAGCCGAGTGCGGACGACGCGCGTCCGGCAAGGAAATCGCCGAGCCGTTGCCCAGGCGCTTCGTAGGTGCCGCCACCGAGTTCGAAGGCCTGCATCTCGAGGCGGCGTTGCAGGGCGATACCGGCGAGCGGATCGCCGCGCGCGCCGCCGGGGAAATCGTCGGGCGTCACATTGACGACGATGCCGGCGTTGGCGTTGCGCTCGGCGCGCGAGTACTGGCTCATGCCGTTGGTGACCACGCAGCCGGCTTCCGACGTTGCGGCGACGACCTGACCGCCGGGGCACATGCAGAAGCTATAGACAGCGCGGCCGTTGCTGGCGTGATAGGCAAGCTTGTAGTCGGCAGCGCCGAGCAACGGGTTGCCGGCGTTGGCGCCGAGCCGGGCGCGGTCGATCAGCGTCTGCGGATGCTCGATGCGAAAACCGACCGAAAAGGCCTTGGCTTCGACGCAGACGCCCTTACCGTGCAGCATCGCGAAGGTGTCGCGCGCGCTGTGTCCGAGCGCCAGAACGACTTGGCTCGCGGCGATCTCCTCGCCGTCTGCGAGCGTCACGCCGCGCACGTGGCCGTTCTCGATATGCAGGTCAGTCACCCGGCTGGCAAAGCGTATTTCGCCGCCGAGCGCTTCGATCTCGCGGCGCATGCGTTCGACCATGCTGACCAGGCGGAAAGTGCCGATGTGTGGCTTGGCGACGTAGAGGATCTCGGCCGGCGCGCCGGCCTTGACGAATTCGGCGAGCACCTTGCGCCCGAGGTGACGCGGGTCCTTGATCTGGCTGTAGAGCTTGCCGTCGGAAAACGTCCCGGCGCCGCCTTCGCCGAATTGCACGTTCGATTCCGGATCGAGCACCTTGTTGCGCCACAGACCCCAGGTGTCCTTGGTGCGTTCCCTGACCTTTTTTCCACGTTCGAGGACGAGCGGCCGAAAACCCATCTGGGCGAGCAGCAGGGCGGCGAAAATGCCGGCCGGGCCGAAACCGACAACGAGCGGCCGTTCGCTGTGCCCTGTCTGCGCGCGGGCGACGAAGCGGTAAGCGGTATCGGGCGTCGCGGCGATTTTTGCGTCGTCGGAAAAATTGTCGAGGAGCTGCGCTTCGCTTGCCGGCGCCGTGATTTCGAGATCAACGGTGTAGATGAAGCGCAAGGCGTTTTTCTTGCGCGCGTCGTGACTGCGTTTGAAAACGGTGAGCTTGGCGATCGCCGTTTCGTGCACGCCGAGGCGCTCGGCGGCGGCCTTGCGCAGCGCTTCGGGCGGGTGCTCGAGCGGCAGCGCGAGTTCAGTGATTCTGAGCATGGCTCGTTCTGTCGCCAGTCAGCCGACGGCGGGCTGCGCGCTCGTTGCGCCGGCGTATGGCTCTTCGGGGTAAAGCGCCTGCAATCCCTCGGCGCTTGCCGGCGCGCTGCCGCGTTCGCTGACGATCGCCGTTATGAGCGCCGCCGGCGTCACGTCGAACGCCGGATTGATCACCGCCGCCCGCGCGGGGAACTGGCGCAGCGCCGACACTTCGCCGTCCGGCTGACCCCGGACAAGGCGCAGTTCGTCGCCGTCACGCTGCTCGATCGGAATCGCGGCGCCGCTGGCGCAGGAAAAATCGATCGTCGAACGCGGTGCGGCGACGTAGAAGGGCACGCCGGCCTGGCGCGCCGCGAGCGCCTTCAGATAGGTGCCAATCTTGTTGGCGACGTCGCCGTTGGCGGCGATCCGGTCGGCGCCGACGATCACCGCATCGACCTCGCCGCGCGCCATCAGCCAGCCGGCGGCATTGTCGGCGATCAGCGTATGGGGAACGCCGTGCTCGCGAAGCTCCCAGGCGGTGAGCAGGCCCTGGTTGCGCGGCCGCGTCTCCGAAACCCAGACGTGCACCGCGATGCCGGCGTCGACGGCGGCATAGATCGGCGCCAGCGCCGTGCCGTAATCGACGGTCGCCAGCCAGCCGGCGTTGCAGTGCGTCATGATGTTGAGGCGTCCGCGTTGCCGAGCCCCTTGGCGCAGCAACTCGAGACCATGGACGCCGATGCGCGCGCACTGCGCGGCGTCTTCTTCGGCGATCACGCCGGCTTCGTGCCAGGCGGCGTCGGCGCGTTCGTCGGCGGGCAGCGGCGCCAGTCGCTGTTGCATGCGCGAGAGCGCCCAGCGCAGATTGACCGCCGTCGGCCGCGTCGCGCCGAGTGCGTCGAGTGCGGCCGACAGGCTGGCGTTATCGGGTGCGCGGGCCAAGGCCAGGGCAACGCCATAGGCCGCGGTGACACCGATCAGCGGCGCGCCGCGCACCTGCATCGCGGCAATGGCGTGTACCGCATCGGCGAGCGTAGCCAGCCGCACCAGCCGGTAGTCGTAGGGCAGCGCCGTCTGGTCGATGATATCGACGGCGCGCGTGTCGGACGCCGGTTGTATGCTGCGCGTCGGAACGTGGTTAACCTTCATGCCGGCATTTTAACAGCCAGCGTCGAAGAGCGAGCGCGCGCAAACAGCAAAGCCCGCGCAAGGTCGCTTGTTTCGTGTAACACGACGTCCTACACTGCGATGTCACCGCCCCCCGCCCGTCTAACCGACACGCCATGGTCCACCGCCCGCTTGCCATCGACTCCAAACTGGCCACCGTCGGCACGACGATTTTCACCGTCATGTCGCGGCGCACGCCGAACTCGCGACGCGCAGCCTCGTCGTCTCGTCGTTCGGCAAGACTTATCACATCACCGGCTGGAAAATCGGCTACGTCGTCGGC
>JBBRXI010000339.1:0-3115 GCA_038248575.1 Burkholderiales bacterium
CCCTTGGCGATCGCAAAGCGCACCTCGATCGTCTCGCCGTCGAGCGCGCGCACGGTCGGAACGAAGGCCACCGACGGATGCAGCAAATCGTCGGCGAGCGCCGCCGAGCAGAAAAGCAAGAGGCCCACTGCGACTTGACGAAACAGCGGACGAAACAGCGGACGAAACAGCGGACGAAACAGCGCACGCAGCATGGTCTCAGTCCTCCGTCGCCGCCGCCAGCCAGGCGAGGTAGGCGGGTAGGCCGTCGCTGATCGGAACGGCGATGACCTCCGGCGTCGCGTAAGGATGGTGCGCGCAAATCGCCGCTTCAAGCGCTGGATAGCGCGCCGCGCTGGTTTTGATCAGTAGTGGCACCTCTTCGGCGCGCTCGGTGGCGCCCTGCCACTCATAGACCGAGCGGCACGGCGCCAGGATGTTGACGCAGGCAGCCAGTCGGCCCTCGACGAGCGCGCTGGCGAGCGCCTCGGCGGTCGCCTGGTCGGGGACGTTGGTGAACACGAGGAGGGTTTTCATGCGCCGGATTCTACCCCTTTGGCCATTTCATTTGAGCAGTCGCCGGCGTGTCAGCACGGTGGCGATGGCGAAGGCGACGGCGGCGATGGCGAGCAGCGCGGCGACGTGGCCGAGCGCGTTGGCCGGCACCTCGCCGAGCAGCAGCGGGCGCGCAAGCTGCACGGCGTGGGCCAGCGGCAGCCAGCTGGCGACCAGAGAGACGCCGGCCGGCAACTGGTCAGCCGGGAAGAAAACGCCCGAGACGAGCAGCATTGGCGTGATGAAGAGCGTGAAGTAGTACATGAAAAAATCGTAGGACGGCGCCAGCGCGCAGACGATCAGGCCGAGCGCGGCGAAGGCCAGCCCGGTGAGGAAGATCAGCGGGATCGCCCACAGCGCGAGCGGCGACGTGGTCAGGCCGAGCGCCGCGACGACGAGCAGGATGGCAAGTCCCGAGAGCAGGCTCTTGCTCGCCGCCCAGACGAGTTCGCCGGCGAGCACGTGGTCGAGCGAAAGGGGCGTGTTGAGGATCGCGTCCCAGGTTTTCTGCACGTGCATGCGCGAGAACGCCGAGTAGAGGGCTTCGAAGGTCGCCGCGTTCATCGTGCTCGAGACAATGGTTCCGGCGGCAAGAAAGCTTACGTAGCTGACGCCGCCGATTTCCGGCAGCATGCGGCCGAGGCCGTAGCCGAGGCCGAGCATGTAGATCAGCGGGTCGGCGAGGTTGCCGAGCAGCGAGGGGATCGCCAGCTTGCGCCAGACGAGGAAGTTGCGCCGCCAGATCGGCAGCCAGCGCAGGCCGGGGCGGGGGATTGAAAAGATGTTTCTGGTATTCATGGCCGAGCATGCGCATTCAACGCAGAGCGCGCAGAGGCGCAGAGTTGGCCGAGAAATGTGAAAGAAAAACGGGCTCTTCTCGGCGCGTTCTGCGCCTCTGCGTACTCTGCGTTCAGGGAAGTCAAATGATAGTCAGCCACGGCTAGTCCCTCAGTTCGCGGCCGGTCAGCTTGATGAAGACGTCTTCGAGGCTGGCGGCGCGGTGCACGTAGCGCAACTGCGGCGCTGCGGCCAGCGCGGCGAGCAACGGCGTCGGGTCGTGGCAGTAGAAGAAGGCCGTTTCGCCGGCCACTTCAAGGCGTTCGCCGAGCGTATTGCGGGCGCGCGCCCAACTCGCCGCTCCGTCGCCGAAGACTTCGACGACCTGCGGCTCGATGTGCGCGGCGATCAGTTCGTGTGGCGCGCCTTCGGTAACCCTATGGCCGTGGTCGAGCACCGCCAGCCGGTCGCACAGGCGCTCCGCTTCGTCCATGAAATGTGTTGTCAGGATGAGCGTCTTGCCACGCGCCGTGAGCTGCTTGAGGCGTTCCCAGATGAGGTGGCGGGCCTGCGGGTCGAGTCCGGTCGTCGGCTCGTCGAGAAAGACGATGTCCGGGTCGTTGACCAGCGCGCGGGCGAGCGTCAGGCGCCGCTTCATGCCGCCCGAGAGCGTCTGGATGCGCGCGCTCTCGCGGCCGGCAAGGCCGGCAAAATCGAGCAATTCCGGAATGCGGGCGCGGATGACGGCGTCGCTGATGCCGAAATAGCGGCCATAGACGAGGAGGTTTTCGCTGACCGTAAAATCCGGGTCAATGTTGTCGAACTGCGGCACGACACCGACGCGTTCGCGCGCCGCCTCGGCATTTTGCGGAACCGCGTGGCCGCCGAGCATGATGTGGCCGGCATCGGGCGCCGTCAGCCCGAGGCAGCAGCGCAAGGTCGTCGTTTTGCCGGCACCGTTCGGGCCGAGCAGGCCGAAGCAGGTGCCGGGGACGACGGAGAAGTCGATCCCGGCGACGACTTCATTGCTGCCGTAGCGCTTCCTCAGTCCGACGACGCTGAGCGCGTCGCCTGTTATCAGTGACGCCATGCGCGCGTCACGATGTCGCCGATAAAGTGCAGGCGGCGGTGAAAGAAGTGGTCGGCGCCGGCGACGACGATGACCGGCAGATCGAGCGCTTCGGCCCAGGTGAGGACGTTGGCCAGCGGAACGTTCTCGTCGGCCGAGCCGTGAATGACGACGGTGTCCTTGGCGATGTGTTCGATCGCGTAGTCGCGCGCGCCGGCCGCCCGGCCGACCGCCGTGCCGACGAGAACCAGGCCTTGGGCCGGCTGATTGGCGGCGGCGAGCGCCCTGGCCACGCACGTTGCCACGTAGGCACCGAACGAAAAGCCGGCGAGCGCGACGGGCAATTCGCCGTAGCGCGCCTTGATTGCGGCGACAACGGCGAGCATGTCGTCGGTTTCGCCGCGGCCTTCGTCGTGCTCGCCGGCACTCTTGCCGACGCCGCGAAAATTCGGCCGCACGGAGACGTAACCGAGGCGGGAAAAAGTGCGCGCCAGCGTCTGCGTGACCTTGTTGGTGTGGGTGCCGGCGAACAGCGGGTGCGGATGCATGACGAGCGCGATGCCGCGTGGCGTTCCCGGGTCTTCGACGATGAGCTCGATGGCGCCCGCCGGCCCGTCGATCGACAATCGTTCCTCGTGCAGTCTCATGTGGCTTGAGCCGTCAGATCTTCAGGCGCTCGACGACGCGGCCGTGCACCAGGTGTTCCTGAATGATTTCTTCGATGTCCTCGTTATC
>JBBRXI010000340.1:0-3112 GCA_038248575.1 Burkholderiales bacterium
AGAAGATGCCGCCGACCCGGGTGGTAAACACGCTGTAGCCGAAACCGTGGCGTACAACGTAAGTCGTTTCGGCGCGTGCCGGTAGCGGTGTCGGCGACCAGAAGTGACCTGTCTCCTCGTCGCGTAGATAAAGCGCCTCGCCGCTGGCGTCGCTCACCGGGTCGTTGTGCCACGGGCTGAGCCGGAACTCGTGCGCGTTCTCACTCCAGGTGTACGCTGAACCGCTTTCTGAAATGACCGTTCCGAACTGCGGGTTGGCCAGCACGTTGACCCACGGTGCTGGCGTAACCTGACCCGGCGGCAGCGTGATGACATATTCACGCCCGTCGGCGGAGAAGCCGCCAAGTCCATTGAACAGCTGGAGGTCGTCGCTCACCACGGCGTCGGCAGGCGTTGTCTCCGGACGACGCGAGCGACTGGCGACAAGCTTTGGCGGGCGCGCTTCGGCGACCCGGCGCGCGTCGAACTGCTCTTCGAGCGTACCGCGGCTGTCGCTGAGCACGACGCGCGCAACCGACTGGAAGAGGACACGGTCCTCGAGCGAAATCTGTTCGGCCGGGCGCACGAAGATGCCGCCTGGCCGGTCGATCACGCTCGCTTCGAGCCCCGAAGCGATGAGGCCAATGATCTGTTCCTGCAGGCGTTGGCGATAGGTGGCGTGATCTTCGTTCCAGATCACAAGATCGACGGCGAGTCCCTTCAGACGCCAGTAGGCGTGCGCCTGGACGAGTTGGCGTACGAGGTCGATGTTGTCGGCGTTGCTGATCTGCAAGAGGACGATCGGCAGGTCGCCGGAAATCGCATAACCCCAGAGCCCCGACTGTCCGCGGCGATTGGCGATGAGTACCGAGGCGGCGGCGCGCAGCGACGGATTGGCGTAAATGATCGAACCGGCGAGGCGCGCATGCAACTGGGCTTCGGCCTCGCTGGCGTTGATCTGCTGCAGGACGACCTGGCTGTGTGTCCATGCAAGGTCGAAAACGCGGTCGGCAAGATGGCGATCGCAGTACTTTTCGACGAGGCCGACGGCAACGTCGCGCGTCTCGCCGATTCCGGTGACGAGGTCGATCGTCGCCGACTGCTCGGGATCGAGCGTGATGCGATGGCGAATTGCGACGATCGGGTCGAGCACCGGCCCGGCGCTACCCGAGAGTGCGCCGTAGGCGTCCATAGCCAGCGGGTCGGCGACGCTGCGCGCGCGGCCGATGAAGCGCGAACGGTCAGTCTCGTACGAGGTGGCGTCGATCGGTGCGCCGTGCACCGTCATCAGGTGCAGCATCGACGGCGTCTGTTCGCTGCGCGAACGCGGCCGGCGCGTGCACAGAATGGCGTTCCGGTCCGGCAACAACTCGGTCTCGACGAAGAGGTTGCTGAACGCCGGGTGCAGCGCGTCGGCCGCGGCCGGAGCGATCACCACTTCGGCGTAACTCGTCACCTCGATTTGCCGGCGCTGACGCGAACGGTTGTTGATGCGCATGCGGCGGATCTCGATATCGTCCTCGGGCGAAACGACGATCTCGGTGTGCATCTCGAAAACGCCCGAGCCGTTGGCGACCGCATCGCGGCGGCGGAATTCGGCGCGTCCCTCGGAGAAAATCGCTTCGTAACTGAGCGGCTGGCTCAAGGTCGGCTGATACGCCGACGACCAGAATCGGGCTGCCGCACCGGCCTTTGCCGCCGGGCTGCCGTCGACTTCGCGGACGTAGCAGAAGCTGCCCCAGTTGTCGCAGACGCCATCTTCGCGCCAGCGCGTTACGGCGATATCCTTCCAGCGACTGTAACCGCCACCGGCATTACTCAGCATCACGTGATAGCGACCGTTCGACAGAAGCTGCACTTCGGGTAGCGGCGTATCCGGGCGGTTGAAAAAGCGCACCGGCATTTCGGCGGCGGTCGGTGCCGACTGGACGCCGGAAAGCTGGGCCGTCTGCGCGAACAGCGCCGTGGCTTTTGGCACGCGTTCCTGGAGCAGCGGCATGACGGCCTGAAACAGGCGATCGGATTCGAAACGCCGCTGCATTGGGCGGTCGAGCAGCAGATAGGTGAGTGAGAGCAGACTCATGCCAAGGTGGTGCGCCATGAACGAGAGGACGATGGCTTTTGTTTGTCCGCGGCGCTGACGCGCCGGCGTGTAGTCGACGGCTTCAAAAAAACCGAACCTGCCGAGGAAACCCTCGGCGGCCAGGCGCTGCAGGTTCTGACACGCCGCCTCGGGGGCGACCATCAGCGCCATCACCGAGGCGTAAGGCGCGACGACGAGATCGTCAGCAAGGCCGCGCTTCAGGCCAAGACCCGGTACGCCGAAGGCACGGTATTGGTAATTGAAGTGCATGTCGACCGTGTTGTAGCCCGATTCCGACATCCCCCAGGGAACGCCGCGCTGGGCACCGTACTCGATCTGGCGCGCGACGGCCGCCCGACACGTCTGGTCGAGCAGCGTATTGTCATAAGTCGGCATGACGAGCAGCGGCATCAGGTACTCGAACATCGAACCGCTCCACGAGAGCAGCACCGGCTCGCCGCCAGTTCCGGTGAGCAGGCGACCGAGCGCGAACCAGCTCTCCTGTGGCAGTTGGCCCTGGGCGATGCCGACGAAGCAGGCGAGGCGCGCTTCTGAAGCGAGCAGGTCGTAGAAGCTCGCGTCGGCGCGATATTCGCCAACGTTGTATCCGATACTGAGCAGGTGGCGCGACTTGTCGAGCAGGAAGTCGTAGTCCATATCGGCGAATTCGCCGCATTGGCGCGCCAGATCTTCGATTGTTGTCAGCCGCTCGCGCGCACGCAAACTGCCCTCCTCGATCGCCCGTTGCCACTCGGCAAGCCAGGCTGCCTGGCTGGCGTTCTCCGTGCTAGCGAGGCGCTCAATTATGGCCGGCGTGAGATCGTGATCGAGACTTGCCAGTGCGCGCAGGCTCGGGATGGCGACTGAAAAATCGCCGGCGGGCAGCCCGGCGGGCGGCTCGGGCAGTGTCAGCCACGGTGCCAGAAAAACGAGTTCGTCCACTGCCGCGCGGCACTGCCGGGAAAGCGCCTGCGCCCACGCGTGTGTGGCGGTATCTATCGCCTTGCCGCCATCGCGCTGCCCGTGGCTGGCGGCCGAGCTCACCCCTTC